>CAZIHR010000040.1:0-9586 GCA_964538885.1 uncultured Nitrosopumilaceae archaeon | reverse complement strand
ACCATCGTGGTCTTTGATGAGGCAATGTTCATAGACGACCCGGCCACCGGCGCAAAGTACTGGTCACGTGAGGGGGAGCCCATAGTAACGATATACAAGGGGCGGCACGGCATGGTGGTAGCGTACGGCAGCATTGCAACCGATGGCAGGCAGTTCTTCCGGACCTATGAGAAGTTTGACAAAGAGACAGTTCTAGAATATTTGAAGGAGCTAACCAGACATTTTGGAAAGACTGCCATAATATTGGACAGGGCGCCGCAGCACAAGGCAGAGATCGTACGCGAGTTTCTAAAGAAGAACAAAGAAAACGTCAAGGTCATATGGCTCCCGGCCGCGACGCCAGAGCTTAGTGTGACAGAGGAATACTGGCTCCAGTCAAAGCGCGACGTGCTGGTGTCAGAGTATTATGCTACTATAGTGCAGATGCGTTGCGCGATGTCAGAGTACTTTAGAACTGCAAGGCCAAAATTAGATGCAATGAAGTTCATCGGCAGGAAGTCACTTGACCTCAAGAACTTTTGATCGGAAGTATGCGTCAATATCTAGCAGTTGCCAACGTCCCAGAACTGCCGTTTAACGGCTAAACTGGTATGTACCTAGCGGGATTTGAACCCGCGATCTCCGAGTTTTCAAGTCAGGAAATTACCAGACTATTCTACAGGCACAAGGTTTATTTGATGACGTACTGTAATAATGTTAAGTTTTCAAGTCGGGAAAGGCCTGGTTATTCTGGGTCTCCACTTTTTTCTTTTTGAATTTAATTTGTTTGTCAATTCTCTTTTTTAGAGCTCTCAATTTGAACACTTATTGAGTCTTGAAACAAATTAGAACCGTGTCACCATATGCCGTTGTTGTACCACGTGCAAAGCCAAACGTCCCAGCACTGGAACTACCCGCAGAGTCTTTGACCAATTTGCCACCTGCAGTTGACAGGCTTTCACCCGCAGCTATTGCCCCACCAACTTTGGCCACAACATCACCGTCACAAACTATATCTTTAATTTCACCAGATGTGCCACCTTGACCTGTAGCCGCCACACCACATGACGTATCAATTCCTGTTATCTTGACTGCTATCATTTGTCCTGCAGAATTGAGCCCGCTGAACTTTACAAGTACATTACCAAATCCTCCCTTAGTCAAATTCATCTGACTCTGTTTATACATACCAAAATATTGAACATAAAACAATGAGTCAGAGTTGTATCATTTGACTCCAGACGGATCCCACAGTCTAATGATTCTATGCTATAATCGTCTGGTGCTGTTGCACCATTTGTGGTAATGGTGTGACATGGCCATCAAATGTATAGCATCTAGTGCCGTCTGAATTGACAAGTAAAAATGTCATAACAACACTACCAATTGTTGTCAATATCTTCACCGTGTACAGCTCTAAAGAATCTCTTCAATACCTTGTAAGCTATAAACACAACTATACCTACTGCCAAAAAATAGTACAGATAATCGTAATGCGCCTCTAGTGTCTCTTGTGGGTCTGGTGGTATCATCGACTCTGGTTCTTCGATATCTGTTGATGCAATACCACCCCATTTATTTTCTATAGATATAGTGCTGTTTGTGGGAACCCTGAGAGTACATGTATCATCACAATCAACATAGCCTGCTTTTACCATTCTATCATCCACTAAAATCCGCTCAATCTCACCGAATCTCCACGGAGTTTTGATTATAACCATATCAGTATCCCTTATTCGTTCACCCTCAAGTTTCCAGTCATTCCCCTGACCAAACTCTACATGATAATCATCCCAGAACTCGAAGAGTCGCTGCTCCTCAACATGTGTATTTCCAGTAGTCATGTTCACATGTGCCGATACATCTTGATCCAAATTGTGATATCTGCTTACCTCCATTATCCCATCAGGATAATTTCCCTGACGGAATTCCAATGCCGTCTTGTTATACCACATACCCAGAGTTCCAATGCCGTCCATCACCTGCGGCTTTTCGGGCATTTTATAGAGTAGCCATTCTGCAATTTCAATAAACACCTCATCTGAAACTCCATATCTGTAATCTCCTGTCACATTTGTATTAGTTACATGTGTGGTTGTTGTCTTTATGGAATTTCCGTCCAAATCTTTTACGCCCGATATTGTAATTTTGGCCGTCTCATCAGTTAAATCATCCCCGTCAAATTGTATAATTACAGATTGCTTGTTCACCACAACATCGATGATTTTTCTTGAGTTGCCATCAACTGTCATGGCAAAGTTGTCCTTTGCGGCGGTCACCTCAACATTAAATAATATGATTATCTTGTTTGGTCTCTGGTGCAGTGATACCAGCATTGCAAGTTGTTTATTGTCTGCTATCAACAAGTCATATTCTATACTCTCTTTGTCACTGTGACTTTTTACGGCACCAGATTTCAGATGTACCCTCATGTTGGTTTTATCTGCAATTGCATCATCCAGTACTAATTTAATTATATTTGAGCCTAATTTGCCCACCCTGTCTATTTTTTTCTCTGTTCCGGATACCGAGATAGAAAACTTTGACTTGCCATACTCTGATAGATTGACTGGCATGTCAAAAAATATGAATGTGGTTTTGGTATTATCTATGTGTATTAGATCTGTCACCTGTGGTAGATTTGTATTATTGATATCATCCTTTTCCTGCTTAAACCATCCTTCTGGAAGTTGGATTAAATCAGCCCAGAGATCCCATGATGACTTTTCCTCTTCTTTTTCAACTTCCCTGTGGTGAATTTCAAGGAATTTGCCTGGAGGATATATCGGATTGCCTTCCGTACTGTTTGATGTCCAACTTCTGAGGGGCATCTCTTGAAATACACCTGCCGCAAAATATGGATCCTCACTATCATGGAATGTCTTTGCCATCATGTATTCGTCCATTGGTACTATTACATTCAAAAATTTCTTTTCGTTCAATTTGTCAGGGAGATCGGGTATGTTTGTGGCGCCATGCGTATATGTAGAGTCAATTGATATAGTTAATTCACTGTTACTTGGAAAGCCATCCGAATTATAACTGGTCATATTTACCCATTGTGAGAATGGTGTATGCGGATACCTGTAGGTATAGTTCCAATTCATAAAAGAGTCATATCCGCCCCACCTGTCTGAGGCAATCTCGTTGTATATTTGAGTGTCATGGTACCATTTATTGTAATGTGTGGGATCTAAAATCAAATCAGATATTTCTTGTGCAAACCGCAGTATGCCGTATGCTGCACCATAAAAGATGGCATGTCCATCACCCGAACTTTCAGGTATATATGAAAAATCTACACTATTTGTACCAGTATACTCACTTGTCCATTCAGTTTTATTCATTCCCAAGATATGATCTATGCTGTCCCATTCTAGTCTGGCCGGCGTTATTATTATGGGATTGTTTAGTAATAGTATATCATCATCAAATGTGAGATCATTTGCTCTTGTGGAATACATTGTACTATTTTGGTAAAACGCGTTGATTCTGGCGCGTCTATCTGGATTTAATAAATTATTGTCATCTGCACCACTTCCATGTGAGCCACCATATCTTATTACTATACCCTGTCTGTCATCGTATGCAAATCTCTTGGAATCACCCAGTACGGGATATTCATAGTGGTGCCATTCAGGATCATATTTTACCACGAGTTGTTTTGTCGAGTTGGTATGTGTGTTTATCAAGCGACCCTCATTGAATATCTTGACGTCATATCTAATTTCGTGATTTCTGGTATATTTTTTAGATTCAGTATTTGCGGGCGCCGTATATGCATACATGCCTCCCCCAAGTTCTACACCCAAACTATATGGTAAAAATCCAATACCAAAGGCGTCTTCTGGTTTTCCTACTTTATTTGGTGGCATATCATTGGGTGTGGTGCACTCTGGTGTGGGTATTGTGTTGTGTGGGCATACTCCTGATACTGTAAGATCTGTAGTGCATCTGCCATCACTATCATTTTCATCGGTGCACTCCCATCCGCCCTCTTCAATTAATTCATCAAAGTGTCTGGTATACTCAAAAGATATGGTTCCAGCTCTATCTTCATTAAACTCAAAATCCGCCTCATGTTCTATAGCTATCGGATCCCACGGATAGTTTGTCATGTCATTGTTTGTGGCATTATATCGATATGGATCCAATAAAATATGCTCAGTTAGAATGGTTTCAGTTACCGGTGCCATGGTTCTTGGGTATAATGTCTTAGAATCATCTCCAAAATGTATGCAGGCACAGGCACCAGTCTCGGGATCACAATGTAGGGTTTTTCCACCCGCAGTTAAAGTGATGGAACCACATCTGTCTTTTATTACACCTCTATCCCACCCATCATCTCCACCATATCCTTGTATACCTTTACTGCCACCACCATGGCAATCATTTGTTTTAGCAATGTTGGCTTCGACAATTCCGCTTGTGTTGCTACCGCTAATTCGTTTTATGGCACCTTGATCTGTAAAACGTTCAAATGTTCCACAATTGCAATTATTCCACTTTACAGTAAACCAGTATCTTACTCTATCTCCAGGGTATAATGTGTAGTTATCTTCATTATACCACTTGTTTCCATCACCATCTTTTACATCATATATCAATCCACCATATACAGTTGGCTTACATGTATCACCTTCAGCCTCCTGTAGTGATACTAGCAGAACAGATAAAATAATTACTGCAATTACGATATACCAATTCACAAAAATAATATCTGCTTTACCATTTAACCGTCAAATTCTTTCCTTAAAAGAGTACCCAAGTCATTGAAAAAGTGAGAAAAACCAGCAGACGCGGCAGAGCCCCTGCAATTGCCCAAGTGATGCTAATTGGCGGCATCATGGTAATGCTTGTGGCCATAGTTGGGATGGTCGTAGCATTCAGTGGTGTAATAGAGTCAACATACATGTCACTTGCGTTCAAGACTCCAAAATTTGACTATAGTATAGTAAATGGAGTTGAGACGGGCAATGAGATGTTTGAGGTCTATAAGACGATGCGTCTGCTTGCAGGTGGCCTGTTTGCCATAGTTCTGATCTTTGCAGGATTAAGTCGCATCCTAGAGTCGACTGACATGGGCATCATTCAGCATGGAAGAGCAAATAGTATGATCTCAAAGTCGTTGTTGTTTTTGATTGTCATATTTGTATTTCCACCAATGTGGGACATTGCGGCAGACGGCATGGAGAATATATCCTACTGGGTATTAAATCCATTATACAGCTTTGATGAGAATAATCCATGTCCTGTAGAGTGGGGAACAGTGGGCTCACCTGAATATGTGACCCGTCTGGACCAAGAATATGATAAAACGCCGTATCTGTTGGGATGGGAACAAGATCTATTTCTTGGAGGCAGTGCCGCCACAGGTATAACGGCAAAACCGCCCAAACTAACACTTGTCTCTAACAGTTTTAATAATAATGTCAATAATATTATTTTGATATTTGATGACAACGTAAAGATTGAAGACAGAACAAAGTTTGATGTGAATGGATTGGACATGTCTACGGCTACAATCTCCAAATCCAATTTTAAAAATTTGATCGAAATAAAGATACCCGGCACGAAAATAACTGGTATCATCACCGTAACAGTGGAAAGGGATGGTGTGTCTGGCAGTGGAGGTAAAAATGAAAAAACTACACATACAAATCAAAATATGATAACAAAGTATGTGACAGCCACGCATCAAAAGAGTAAAAATCAGATTATTTTGATCTTTTCAGGAGATGTTACATCTACAAAGGATCATTTCACTGTAATGGTGGATGATGAAAAAACTACACGAAATGTAAAGTTGGTGGATGGTGGTAGGTTGACAGATGGACCACTCACTAGTAGAATAATTACTTTGGAGTATAACAAAGGACAATCCATGAAAAATGTCGAGGTATCAATTAATACAGTAGATGCAGATGGGAATGCGGTCAGCGCCACCACAAATGTGACTCCCGATATAGTGGGGAGAAGCACTCCAAGCTTTGGCACGACCATAACAAACGCGCCGCCACCCAGAGATATTGTGTGTGAGCCAAAACTCAAAGTCAATTATATCTTCAAACAGATGGTTGCATGGACCGATGGCAATGAAGCTGAAAATATAGAAAAGGGAGTTCATGATATAGTATTTGATCCGGAAAAAAATATACTACAGGGCACGGATTGGATTGGAAATCTTCAAGATGACATTCAAAGTGGTGCCACAAACATGTTTCTAAATTTATTTTTGGGATTTACAAAGGCACTAGTGGCAATCCAGATTTTGATAATGGCAATAATGATAGGTATCATGACTGATTTGCTGGTGGGGATGGTTGCAGCAGCACTGCCAGTATTTATGATGATGAGTTTGATTCCAAAAGCAGATGAACTGGCAAATAGGATGATCAATGCACTGCCAGCCCTGCTGTTAATTCCATTAATGTCTGCGGTAATTATTGTGGTAGGTGCCGCCGCCATAGTTGAGGCAGATATAGACAAGAGTACTGTCGCCATAATAGATGCAAATGTAGAAGAGCACATCTACACATGGATTACGGCAATAGGGGTCGTATTTTTTGCAATGACTTTACCCATATTGCTTGTTCCATTATTGCAGTCAACGACACAGATGGCCACTCAGATAGTATCATCGGCGGCAAGTACAGGTGCAATGGTTACAGGAATGGCCGCATCAAGCATGACTACTGCCATGACGGACAGATATTCTGCACTAAAACAAGCCAAAGGCAAGGATGGAAAGCCTCTTGGCATGGGAGCTAAAATGGCATCCATATTTGGTGCCGGTGCTGCCGGACTTGGAAGTGGCTTTTTGAATGCCCAATCCATGAATGCAATGCCCTCATTAGGTACCGGTGCACCAGCAATCAGTGGAAGTGGGATGGCCAATGCCATACAGCGGGGAATCGATGTAGGTCACAATGTGGATCCGACCACAAAGGCAAAGCTTGCTGATATTGAACATTTGCATAATACGAATCCTAAAAAAATAATAGAGAAACTTCAGACACCACACCAAGCAGATAAAATTGCAAATGTCACAGGAGATGAACGCTTTAGAATAAACCCCAACAATGACGTAAATGAGGAAAGATATAGAATTGACAAGTTAATTAGAGAAGAAGAAACTGAGGCGGCCGGCGATGTCACACAGTTATCACCAGAAATAAGGGCAGAGTTTGACAATTGGGGTGAATTTATGAGACAATCTAGGAATGACCTAGATAGTAACATCCAACTACAAAACAGTATAATTCAACACATGAGAAACTATGATTCTAGTATGGGTGGCACTGGCTTTGCGAATTTGAGCAACAAAGAGATTCTAAATTACTATAAGGATGGCTTCTTTACAAAGAAATAAAAATTTCAAAATACTATTTCAATTTTTCTTTAGAATGTTTTATCTTTGCTTCCAGATGTTTCTTTTTTGCCTTTTTGATGTTTAGTTCAGTAGATGGTAAACCTTTTTTCCCACAGTAGATTCTATACACTTTGTTGTTTACTGAATATCCATAAATTATATACTTGTTTTTTCCCTGAATTCGGACGGAAATTGACATAATTTGGGGGGGTGGATGCATGTATATATGTATTTATGAATACAATGTATTTTTAAGTCATCATGCCTATTATACCATGATGGGAAAAAAAGAATGTAGAAACTTTCTGATCTTGAAAGGTGATGAAGTACTACGCAGGAGATATCCTGCCAAGATAGACAAGATGGGCAACGGTACTTTATTTTTTACAGATAGGAGAATTGCGTTTATATCAGAAAGACATGGACTATGTTTTAATTTGCACTTTGACAATGTGAGGATGTGGGGCCGTGACAAAAAGAATTTTTACATAAGGTGGATTGAACCGCAGCAAGAAAAATCTGGCACCGATACTCTGGACATGCACCGCTATGAAGTAAAAATACGAATTGCAGATAAAAAATACAACGGGTGGAAACTAACCACAGTTGAAGTTGCAGCCTCGTTACTGTATAATTTCATGTATCACTATTCACATGGACATCCTGAAGGAGAATATGAATCACAAGGTCTTTATCCAGATAGAGGCGAGGATGGCAAAATCCACATGTTTTCTCGATACGATGACACATTTACATGGGCATGGGATGAGAGGAACAGACTAAAGAGGGGGGTCCTAGCTCCTGATGAGCCTGTACACATGCATATGATGACATCAGTGATGACGTGGTTCCATAAGATGCACATCATGGCTGCTATACCAGATGATGATAATGGGGAATGCAAAAAACAGATTGAGGATAGTGGATTGGATGTTATATCATTTAAACCCGAATCTAATTATTATGAGCTCTTAAGCGGATTTACAAGAGAGGTGTTTATAAAGATGCCAGGTAGATACGTCGACGGATATCCTGTAAAGTCACCACTTGTACCATATGATTGTCACGGATTACTATTTCACGAAATTCTCAGATATTTAGCACATTGTGCACATGTAGATAAAAATGAGCTTTATGATGACAATACTGGTCTGCCATTCAGTTATGAGGATGAAAAGTCAAGTGCAAAGTGGATAAAGCTATGGATAGGATGGCTCAAAATGTATGGAGAAAATCCAAAGCGACCAATTTATAGAAAAAATTCTGAGGAATTGAAGGTAAAAGACCCAGAAAGATACAAAGAGATGATTACTACTGACGGAGGTCTCTCACTTGTTAACGTTAAACTTCCTTATTCAGGTCCGTGCGGTGGTTACGTGGATCATCTGGAAAAAGTTTGTGGCAAGTTTACTTACAGGGCATATGAACTGCTTTCCAAAGCGTATAAGGAAGGCAAGTTTAAGACAATGCGCCAACACATGGCATACTATCGTGGAATGTATAATGCAATGGTAGAAAAACATCAGAGTGGCAAATACGATGATCTAGATACATGGGAACCTAAAGTTGTACCTGATGATCTACTAGATAGGATCGAAAAGAAACTTGCCTATGCCCGCCAAAAGCTACTAAGAGAAGAGATTTAATTCAGATAAAATGGCATAAATTAACAACTCAAAAGACTTTCAACTGTTGACTTGTTTCCATATTGGCAGTTGCCAATATATGGTTCATTAATATCAGTTAATGTATGCCATTTTTATATGGTTGAGGGGTTGTAAGCGTTTCATCCTCATCCAATGCAACAAACAAGACTTGTGTGTGTGCAATGTTTGGTTATTCGTTCCAGTTTGAGAGATGCACTTCCTCAATGTTACTTTGCTTGAAATTATTGCCATCACTCTATATCTCGTGCATGTAAATCACAAAATCAACATCAGGTAAATGACATCTATATTTTCTACAAACACCTATGTTACCCCACCGGCGCAAAGTACTGGTCACGTGGGGGGGAGCCCATAGTAACGATCTATATGCCATGTTCTTAAGCATTTCCCAACAGTTGCGCGGATTCAAGCATAGCTTTCGCTAGAGGTGTCTCGCCAGCCTTCTAGGGCCAGGAATCAAAGAGCCGAACACGTATCTATTCGAGGCGATGGCGACACTGTCACTGTACTGGTGTCATCCCTCACGATCTTACTCCATTCCTTTATCAAGGGTCGCCGTAATTACAAA
>CAZIHR010000039.1:0-4762 GCA_964538885.1 uncultured Nitrosopumilaceae archaeon | reverse complement strand
CAGCAAATTGACTAAGCATATTATCATAAAGCACCTTGTAATTCTGTGCTTGTTTCACACATATTTTGTGATGTGTCTCTTTTATAGATCTTTGTTCCGTTTACAAACGTGTTAAATTTTAGGCACGACCTGATCAATTACGAAATTTCTATGTCCGGTAGATTTATCCATTTCACTCATTTTCTGCCCACTCTTATCTGATCATTTATTTTTTGCATTGCATGAGATCTAATTTCATCTTGCCTGTGTTGTTGGTGAGCTCGAGTGAGACTTGCAAGATATATTACAATACTAAAGTCGATGCTATTTTCTGCCACACTTTACATTCAGGTATATCTTTAAGGTATGATGAGCCGCAAAAATATTCAAATATTTTTTCAATGCATGCAAGTACTTTTCGTTATATATTGTGTGTATTGTACTGTGTTGATCTGTAAAAATCATCCAAGCTCAACTGATCCAACCAAGCCTCTTAAAGTATGCAAACATAAGTGCCGCCGGAATTGCAGATGCCATAATTATCAGTATGAATACTGTGTATGGCCCCAATAGTATCGTATTATCATCTACACCGCCGGGAAGAGACACATTCATGCCATAAAACGTACCAATTACGGTTGCAGGTATTGCTAGAGTAAATATTATGGTCAGCACTGCAAGTACCTTGTTTGTCTTTTCTGTGCTGAGCACAAAGTCTGTATCTTTGTAGATCTCCATTGTCTCTCGTGACTCTTCTAGTGTTTCAATTACTTTGTCGATATGATCTATTACATCATCAAAGTATAGTGTCAGATCTTCATTTTCATCTGTAAATCTTTTGACATTTTTTGCAATTTCTAACACAAACTTTTTTAGTGGCGCCGCAATTCTCCTGTGCTTGTTGATCTCCCTTCTCAGCAATGCAATACTTCTTGCCACAGATTTTGTCTCATCAAATACCCCGTCCTCCATCTCATCTAGATTTGCGATTATCTTTCTTGACGTGTGTAACAGGTCATCTACTAGCACATCAATTATCTCATGTAGCAGAAATCCTGGGGAATGTCCAAGTAGTCTCTCCTTTCTATGATTGTCTGAATTTCCTTTACATATCTCTACTAATTCCACTAATGGTTCCAGATCTCCCTGATGAACGGTGGCAAGAAATCCTTTTCCTAGAAATATTGAAAGCTGACTGTTCTTTGCCATTCCTGCCTTTTGTGAGAGGGGTGGAAAGTGCAGAATCACAAAGAAATGATCAGCATAGCTGTCAAGCTTTGGAAGCTCAAACTTTGTCATACAGTCCTCTATATTCAGAGAGTTAAAGCTGTATTTCTTGGCTAAACTCTCTACATCCTTTCTGTCTGGATTTTGTAGATCCATCCATAGGAATTTTTGTCCTTGCACCGTCTCAATTTTACGTTTTATGGTCTCCTCTACCTGTTTTTTACCCGGGTGCAATCTCTTTATGATAAAGTCTTTTCTCAAGTTGAAAAACAGTCTTGCAAATCAAATTTAAAGAGATCGTTGTTATTTCACCAGACTGAAGCCTCACAATTGGTGTGTCGGGATGACGTTCACAAATCATTTTGTACCTGCTAACAATTTTACCTATGTTGAAAAACAAAATTTTCATTGTATATTATTCTAGTTACTTCCACGGCAGCAGGTAATTCATGCCTACCCATGTGAGTACGATCGCTATTGCCATTGCAGGCCACCACAACCTCATGCTTGAAAATTCTTACTGCTTGATAATAAATCTACAGGATACTGATATAGTAAGACGAATACTCTTGAAACTATTTACAGTCAAAATAGTATGGTGTGACTGTTTGATGAACAAAGAACTATACAAACCAACTCGCCTTAATTTCGAGTCCACCATACAAATTCTAACTAGGCATAAATTTCACAATGTAATCTAATTTGGCAAGACCCTGATGCTGTACTGTTCCCATCAGATAACTGTGTAATGTGTGGGAGTTTATTCCAAAATTACACATTTGAACTTGTGTTGTCCAGCAAATATCTAAAAAATCCAATCATTCCCTTTTTTTGTATAATCTGGTCTGGTCATAAGGCATACAACAGCGACGCAAAAATCAAAGATTATTACTAACAACCATCAGTTCCTTTTTGTGGCCTTCGTAGTATAGTGGCTAGTATAGGGGACTGTGGATCCCCGGACAGGGTTTCGATTACCCTCGAAGGCCCTACAATATATCTAAAATATGCCGTACTTGCTTGACTCCATCTCTTCTTTTATTGCAAGCTTGAATCTGGGCGTCTTGCCTTCTAGGTTGTTTGTGATCCACGTCAGGAATTTTTTTTCCATACCTTTACCTTTGAGCTTTTCAAAATCTGCACCCATCTGGTCTACAACCTTTTCAACTAGTGTCCTGTTTACACTAACTACAAAGAAATGCCATCCGAATGCAAACTCTGAGTCAGTCATAACAAACTCATCTTGGCTATGGACCATCTCCTCTAGCAAAATAAGCTGGCGGCTTATTGCACTGCTTGTCTTCTCATAATCTACTGCCGAGACATTTATGTTAATTCTACCTTCCATGCATCTATTTTAATATCACAAGATAAAAGGCTTGACCCAATTTTCAGTCAAGCAAAATGTATACATGTTTAATCATTTACTAGATGTTCAAAGTCGATATCAAAGTGTTCGTGCATTATATTGATGTATGTTTGAATGGGCTCTGGAATGCCTTTCCCGCATGACACACCCATATTTTTTGCGTTGATCCATATCAGCAGAGTCATAATGATTGTCAAAAATCTATCGTTGTGCACTTCTTGACTTGCAACGGCTTTTGCATATCGTTCGGCAAACTCCCACGCTGTGACAAAATCTACACACTTTACACCAAATACTGCAAGTATCTGGTCTTGTAGACTATCAGCTCTTTTGAGGGGGATCTTGTTGATGATATATGGAAATTCTACACTGTGTGGCAGGCATCCTGGTAATGGTCCCCACAGTGTTACGATTCTTGTGTCTGGATTTAACCTGGCAAATTTTTTCATCATTGTATCAATTATACTGTCATCTGTGAACCAAAATAGAATTACAGTAGCATCAGTTAAGCTAGATTCCTTGATATCTTGGCAGATAAAGCTTCCGGGTAGGTCACTCTTACTTGCTGCCTTTTTGGCATCTTTGATCTTCACTGAATTATTGTCTATTCCGATTGCCTTTTTCACACCAAACTCACGTATAGCGATGGTAACTCCCTTCTCGTCATTGCATCCTAGGTGGTAAAAGACATCATCATTATTTAGTTCCACCAATTTGAATATGTCTCTTAATGATCTCTCTGTTAAGCGTGCGCTCTCCCCACTGATCATATCTGTGGGAAGTGTCTTCATGTATTCTTCTATCTTCATGGCACAAATTTTTCTCCGGATGGGACTTATTCCCTTATGCCCTCCAGCTTTGATACTGCCTGCCACAATTGTGTTCTGACGTAGGATGGCAGATTCGGATCTTGTGTAATGTCGTCTAGCAGGCTGATCGTGTTTGCCGCCCTGACTGACATGGAATATTTCTCGTCATTTAGCTCGGCTACAAGATCAACTATTGATTTTTTTATCATTTTTGGTGTCGAACTACTTGCCGCAATCTGCTCAAGCGTTTCAATGGCTTCATTCATGGCTTCGGTATTATGTTTTTTGTCGGCCATTTCACATTTGTTTATAATTAACAGGTATATAGTTACATCTCTAGGTAGATGTTGTCTGATTTTATAGTTGTGCTGTATGGTGCCAAATCTCTGATTTTTGCAGGAAATTTTGCAAGTTTTCCAGTTTTACAGTCAAACTCTGCCCCATGCCATCCACAAACCATGTTGTACCCGTTTATCTTACCATCTGACAAACTTGCCCCCGCATGTGTACATGTGTCATCCATGGCCCAAAACGCACCTTCTATATTTGCAATTAGAATGTCTTTTCCGTTTACTGTCACCTTGATTGTCTTTCCTAGTGGAACATCTGATACTTTACAAGCAATAACTTTCTCCATTGTATCATGATGTATGGTTACCTGTCATAAATTAGTTTTGAGATATATTTGATATGATTTTTACCCCTTGTATTAATTGGGTCACTTTGGCATACGCTTTTGCCTTGCATTATTTCTGTAAGAATACATGTGGTAAAATCAGCTAGATATTTTATAATTTTGGGGCCACACTTGGCATATACAACTATCTTTTGAAAGTATCACTAGATGGTGTAGTGCTCTCTTGTTTGTGTTGTTGATGCCCTTGTGTCCCGACTGTCACCTTGACTTTCTGCCTGATGGCTGTCTGTTCTTGTTTTTCTCGTACCGCCGTTGTATGCTGATATATTTGGATGGTGGTATATTGGGGCCGTCATGGAACGCGTCACGCAGTAGATGATACCTGATTTGATCATTCTGCTTACTGCTTGATCAGTCCTCAATTTTTCACTTTCTTGTTCGTGTTATTTTTTCATCTTCACAACTTTAGCGTGTAAGTTGGTAAATTTATTTAGCATATTATTATAAAGCATCTTGTAATTCTGTGCCTGTTTGTCACATATTTTGTGATGTGTATTTTATAGATCTTTGTCCATTTACAATATATACTATAGACATGACTTAGTTTGTTGCATAACTCCAAAATTTTGTTGTTGTTGACCATTGGATCTAAACTATTAAACCGAAAAAGCTTTAGCTTAGAACGACATACGATTTTTGTTGGCAAAAACTGACAATGAAAAATATGTCAGACGCGGGAGA
>CAZIHR010000038.1:0-10046 GCA_964538885.1 uncultured Nitrosopumilaceae archaeon | reverse complement strand
GTACCAAAACTAGTTATCTTGATTCTAACTAAACAACTTTCTCCATTTTCCTCAATATCTTCATGGTCAACACATGGAATTTTCACGAGTTTGTCCCATCACAGATTTTGTGATGTACATAAACTTACAAGCGTCGCTATAGGAGGTAGATTTTGGAACGACGAAATTTCTCTTAATTAGTTCATCTAATGCTGATTTGCCTTGGCCTCTATCACTTTTGGGGAATCCTTTGAGAGTGTTTTCTCTAGAAGTATGTTTACCACCTATACATCGTAGATTATACAATCGTTTTAAGACAGTTTTGTGATATTTGCTGTACATTTTAGCTGCAATAGTACAAGGCTACAGTCTTTATATATATTATGACATAAAAGTCACAATAAACATAATAATTATGTCATATATAGTATCACACCCTAACCTTTATGTATAGAAATATGGCATAGTAATTAATGTGTGCCCAAATTATGAGATCAAAAGATATGGGTGCGTTAGAATGGCTAATTTCGGGAAATGCTAGCGCAAAGTTGCTAGATTTCTTCATTACATATAGAGATTTTGACTATTCAGAAACAGACATTGCAGAATCTTCGAGAGTTTCTAAAAGAACTGTTTTCAGAGAGCTGCCAAAACTTGAATCAGCAGGGCTGATAAAATTCACTAGAAACGTGGGACGGGCAAAAATGTTTAAACTTGATCCAGAATCTGAGACAGCAAAACTATTAGAAAAATTTGTCTTTGAAATTGCGACCAGAAGAATAGACAAAGTTCTTGCTAACGAAACGATGCAAGAATGTATTGATGTAGTTATAGAAAAAAAGTCAAGAAAATAGTATAGGCTCTTCTATAGAAAATGGCTGATCGTAACAGAGTATCCCTGTGAGGTCACCAGTTAACCCAAATGTGCCACAAGCCACGTCATAACGGAGGCGGTTTGGCCTCACGTATTATAACTTGATTTGAAATTTGAATGTGGTCAATGTAAGTATAGTCAGATCCGTAAAGACCATGCTGTGGATGGGCTACCTGTTCACCTGCATACCACCTGGAAGAATCAAGATTTGGATTATAGAAAACAATTACTACAGTATGTGTAGGGCATTTTGTCAAAAATTGCCCTAGAAGACCTGACCAGATACACATGTGTCACGTCTAAATGCCACGAATTCCATAACCCAATAAAACTGAATAACACCCAAGACCGCACTCCTCACATCTGGGCTTTAACGATTTTGTCTCTGCACTACCTATACAGCACGGCAGTTTCTCTCGACCCATATGATCAACTGATACGATTGCCCATGTTGGGCAGTCAATTGGGGTGGTTCCCTTGCCGCCCCAGCTTCTCTTCATTATATCTAGCTGATCATCCGGATTTACTATATAATCGCGGTATCGGCCGCGCTTCATTGCCAGCAGATCATCTATTACATTATTACGTTCCTTGCCAAATGGAAGCCACAAAGGATCATCTTTCATAAATGGCGTGTGAAACTGGAATCCGATTTTGTTGGAATGGTCATACCACTCATCTATCACTTGTCGTATGGTGGTATAGTTTTTCGAGTTTATGGTCATTGTAATCCAAATATCTTTTTGTGAGTTCTTGCCGTTGTTTTTTATATAATCAAGTACGTTCTTGCGGGTCTTTTGCCATGCACCATCTCCACGTATCTCATTGTGAATCTGTTGTGAACCATCAATTGAGATCCAATAAAAGTAGATATTATCAAAATGGGGAATTGGAAACGTGCCGTTGGTAACTACGCACGCCCGCTTTGGAAACTCTTTTATGAATAATTCCACTACATCTGATCTCATCAAGGGCTCTCCGCCCACCAATGTCACTATAAAGACGTGATTCTTTTTGAACTTTTCATCAATTACTATCTTCCATTCTTCTAGGGTAAGCTCCTCATTCTCTTTTCTATTGAGCCACCAGTAACAGTGCTCACAATGCAAATTGCACACATTAATTATATCTGCAGAGCCATATAGAGGACTGGTCCTGTGGAATAATTTGTAAGAGGCATACTTTATTCCCAGATGAAAGTATAGGGGGGACTCTCGCAGTATCTGCCCGAATCCGCGTCCCATTATCTCCATTACTCTGTATGTAAGAAGGTACTATTTTAGCCAAATGGATGGAACACATACAAATCCCGGAGATATACGATGATACAGCTCATCGGAACAGCAAGTTGAGGATTCTTTTGACTCCCGTCTTGGCTGGCGGGTCAAGCGCGTGCTTGATGGTCGCTGTGGGCTTTTCTACAAATATTCCCTGCGGGCGATACAATAGTATCAGCAACAAAATGGAACCTAGCAGTAAAAAGTCAAGCCACACCACATCAAACGGCACATACCCCTCAAAAGAGTCCTTGAAGAAGATGATGAGCTTTCTCACCGTAACGAAGATCAGTGTACCAACTACGATTCCCTTGTTGTTTGCAAGTCCCCCAATCAGAATCATGAGAAACGGCCAGAACGTCCAGCTTGCCCTATCATATGCAAATGCAATGGTACTTCCCACGTAAAACGCGTACAATGCGCCACCAATTGCTGCAAGCGCGGCAGACACCATAATTATCCTGATTCTTATGTGCGCCGTATTCTTGCCAAGTGATTCTGCTGCAACCTCATTATCACGTACTGCACGTAGTAATCGCCCAAGAGGCGATCGGATCATTCTTTCGCTGAATATGAATACCGCAATAGCTACAAGTACCAAGCCGATGGTCGCAACAGGAAAACGCATCTCATCTGGCAGGAAAGACAATGGGTCAGGCACCTGCACTCCTAGTGTGCCTCCCACCAACGGAGTAAAGTTGTTTCCCACAATCCTGATGCTTTCACCAAAGGCAAGCAGAGTGATTGCCAGATAGTCGCCTCGCAGTCGTATTGCCGGATAAGATGTAACTATTCCGAGTCCTGCACCTACAGCGGCAGCTATACCCAAAGTAAGAAAAAATACTGCAAAGCCGATTCCCGTATTGTCCACAAGCCAAGTATTAACTTGAGATACTATGGCTAAATTATCAGCTATATAGTCCCCTTCAATTCCTGCCATACCTGCAAAGATCCTTCCTGGAATGGAGGCAGCTACAAATGCACCAGCTCCCACAGCAAGCACCTTGCCAAAATTCGGTATTCCCGTGTATCCAAATTCGAGATTCAAACTCAGATTTATTATAACATAGACCGCAAATATGGCAAGAAGGTCAACAAGAAATACGGTCTCAGCTTCTAGAACCAAGTCTCCTCAACCTCGACCAGTTAATTCCTGCAAGTCCGCGTGGTGCAAGCATCAATGTAGCAACTATAAACACAAGTGGAATAAGTGGGCGATAAGCAATCATCCAAGATCCCAGCTCACCTGCCAAGAACCGAGTTCCAAGAACCTCGGTAAACCCGATAAGTAGACCTCCAGCTATTGCCCCATAAATGCTCAGGAAACCGCCGGCAATACTTGCGGCAAACACGCTGGGAATCAAGAGTGGTCCCAAGTTAGGATCTCCCTGAAACCATAAAGACATCAGCGCGCCTGCAATTCCGGCAAGGCCACCACCCAATAACCAAGATACAACATAAATTACTTTGACATTAATTCCAACCGTCTCAGATAGATCATAGTTCTCAGTTGCGGCGCGCATTGCAATACCGAATTTGGTCTTCTTTAGCATGATGTATAATATGATTCCAAGGGTGGCTATAGTTACTGGAGCCACAAGCACTATCATTGGCATCCCCATAAATGAAGCATCATAACTTCTCAGTGTAAACTCTCGAGATGTCACCTGAAATGTCTTTACTATAAAATCAGCAGATATGTTTAGCATTGCAATCAGAACCAAATCAAATGCCAATGTGGCAATCATCTGAATTGCCTGAGATGCACCTCGGCGTATCAAGGGTTTTAGGATAAAGGTGTATAGTGCCACTGCCACCACTCCAGAGATAACAAACGCAATTGGGATTGCCACGTATGGGCTGACTTCCCATATTCTTGTTGCAATTAAGGTGATGTATACTCCGATAGTAGCAAAGGAGGCATGTGCAAAGTTGGGTACTTTGGTAGTCAGATATGTGAGCGTGAGTCCGATGCTCAAAAGAGACAAAAGGCTTGCAAATATTATCGCATCAGAAAATATTGGATCAATTGCCAAGATGAATGCTCACCAATGTATTCCCCGCGGCTTGTTCTCACGATATAACAGGATAGTTTCGGTGTGGCCGGCTTTGTATGGCTTTTTGCTCCAACTCATATAAATTGGATTTTGAGCATCTAGACTTTATATCTGTTGGATTTAGCTTGAGGTACAATCTCAGGAATTTAGTCAAATTTATCCAATTTATCCACAAAATTCGATCAATACCTTTTGATCGTACCACGTTTAATTCCATCACAGTATGGTAGATTCATAGGCCATCATCCTACGCAGATAACTTGCAACGTTACATGAAATTCTGACTAGCATGAAAAATCGAATATTTGAGCTGGAGAAAGAAAATGAAGAATTGAAGAAAGAAATTGCCAGAATGCAAGCAAGACTTGCACTTTATGAGAGCCCCAACATGCCCACATTCAGACCATCACTATACAATGTGGAACGCAAAAAGTTCAGAGAAAGGCGCGGTGAGGATCCAGTCAGCAAACATATTTTTATCCATGTACAAGTAAAAAAATGACACATACTTTGAAAGAACACAAATTAGTTCTTGATGTCAATAGATCCCTTTTGCAATGGGCCATAGAAAGATCCGGTAAAAATGTAGACGAGTTGTCCAAAAAACCATATTTTAAGAAACTAAACGAATGGTTAGCAGGTACAAAAAAGCCGACACCGACCCAACTTGAAAAATTTGCGATTGCAACATATACACCATTTGGACATTTGCTGTTGTCAGAGCCACCACAAGAATTTCCATCGTCAATCCCACACTTTAGAACCATAAATAACGGAGATCCACAAAAACGTAGCATCAATTTGGAGGACACAATACGTATTGTGGAACAACGCCAAGAATGGATGCGGGACTATTTGATAGAGCTTGGTGTGGAACCACTAGAGTTTGTAAAAAGCAATAATGTTGATGACGATCCTGTCAATGTGGCCAACAATATAAGGAACACATTAGGATTGACATCAAACTGGATCGATAATCAACCCAACTGGAGAGAGGCGCAAAGACACCTGCTTGATCAAATGGAGAACAAACGGATATTTGTTTCAAAAAATACCATGGTTCAGAACAACCGTTATCGACCATTGGATCCCGAAGAGTTTCGTGGATTTGTTCTTGTAGACCAATATGCACCATTTGTCTTTGTCAACGGAGCAGATGTCGACGGTGCCCAAATGTTCACCCTAGCTCATGAACTTGCTCACATATGGATGGGAAAAAGCGCATCATTTGATTTGCACGGTTTGTCAGCCGATCCTACCAACAGACTAGAGAATGTATGCAACAAAATAGCGGCCGAGTTCCTAGTGCCCACCACCGAAATACGTCAAAAGTGGAGACTATTCAACACTCATGATGATCCGTTCAAAATGGCATCAAAACATTTCAAGGTGAGTAGTATAGTTGCTGCCCGCAGGGCACTTGATACGGATCTCATATCGCAGATGGATTTTAATGACTTTTACCGCCGATGTAAACAGAAAAATACACAGAAAAGGAAGGGACGACCACCATTTGATGTACTTGCACCTACTCGTATAAGTAAAAGATTT
Source organism: uncultured Nitrosopumilaceae archaeon (assembly GCA_964538885.1). GTDB lineage: Archaea > Thermoproteota > Nitrososphaeria > Nitrososphaerales > Nitrosopumilaceae > JAPOPJ01. Next base: position 4,308 of record CAZIHR010000038.1, on the reverse strand, counting down.
CTTAAAACAATAGTCACAGCCATAGGGGAAAACAAGATTTTATATCGTGATGCATATTTTCTTACCGGACTAAATTCTGAAACATTTGATAGGATAAGTAACAAGATTAGGAATAAAGGAAATTGAGCAACGCACCGGCAAAAAAGTATCTGTTGGACACAAATGTACTAATTGAAGCATACAACAAATGCTACAATCCAAATTTCATAACGACATTTTGGGATCGTTTGGTTCAACTATCCAAATCCGGAACGGTTGGGAGTATAGATAAGGTCAAAGATGAAATAAACAAGAAAAATACATTTCTCACTAATTGGTCACAAAAGGAGTTTGTACGTTAGGAAAATACGCAAAACAATAACACGATAAACAGATATCGGGATCTCATTGAATGGTCTAAAAAACATACTCAATTTAATAAAAATGCCAAAGCAAAATTTGAGCAAACCAACAATGCAGATCCGTGGCTTGTAGCTCATGCAATAGCTACAAAATGCGTGCTAGTAACAGAAGAGATATACAATGAGGACATAAAAAAAGATATACCCATTCCAAACGTCTGCAAAGAGTTCGATCAACCATACATGAACACGTTTGACATGCTACTCAATCTAAATATCAAATTGGATCAATAGTTGAATCATATTTGCTTGCACTATATCCGGTTTTTCAATTACTGTTCAGGCATAAATCATCTCTTCCACGTGAACAGACGACTAGAAATGTGCATATTGGCACACCAATACCAAAATTAGACAATCATCACACCATAATTCCAGTTTGAAGTTATAAAATCAAACACAGACAAAGTCAGAATTACTTGTCATGTGAAAAAACTCCAATCAATTTACTTGTATCTCATCAATATCAATAGCGGTATAGTTGGAAATTCCCAAATTGCCATCCTTTCACCAAAATCTTTTCCCTAATTATAACACCACATTTTACATGAGATATGACATAATTAGTCTAGGCATTTCAATTACTATCATTTTATCTTGCGCAACAAAGTAAACCTCGGCTTATTTGAGTCAATATCTTTGTGCATATCCACATTGCTAATTATCTTGACTGTATAATTGAGCCACCGCCTGTATACATTCCTGTACCGCGCGTTATTATCTATATATTCTTCAGATTCCCCAAAGAGCTCGCAATTCATGATATACTTGTTGGCCACCCTATACATCTCATTAAATCCACTATCTAGTGTATCATCTTCTAGATAGTTCAAGAGCCCGTGAGTAAACACAAAATCCACTGACGAGTCACCAAATGGAATCGATGCAATATCTCCGTTTCTAAAGTCGCCATGAGGATACAACTGCCTTGCCATATCTAGTGCCTTCTCATTCAAGTCAATTCCAAAGACATCAACCATATTGGGAAACAACCTCAGATCAATTCCTGTTCCACATCCCACCTCAAGCACGCTGGTACATCCAAGAGATGTAGTCAAATCCCGGACAAACTTTGCAAATTCGTCGTTATATCTGGCTTCATTACCATCTGCATATGTATCCCAAAACTCTCTAGTATACTTCACAGCATATTTGATAATTTGCTCGTATTTGATGCTAGCTCAGTGTCTGCATGAGCATGAAACAAGCTTGGTGTCAAATGTGCAGTCATGTGGTCCATCTGATTGCCCGTCCAGGGGGATTTTTCCCATGCATTCATCGTGTCGTTCCTTTCTGCAAAACCAGCAGACAGTCAATGTAGCTTTGGGAGGTGACTCCATCAAATTAATTAATTAATTAATTGGGTAAAAACCTTCTCAAGGAATCAGATGAATTGTAGCCACTCTAGAAATCTTTCGTCCCTGCCCATAGCTACATCTGTAAATGACTTTTGCAGGGATCGGGTGATCTTGCCCATTTTGCCGTTGCCTATCTTAATTCCATCTATTTTAGTTACAGACTTTACCTCGGCCGCTGTACCAGTCATAAATACCTCATCTGCAGAATAGAGATCATCTCTTTCCATATCTCTCTCTATGACTAGTCCACCATCCCGCTCTACTATCTGCATTACACTATCTCTGGTTATTCCTTCTAGGCCCCCGGCAGAAAGTGGAGGTGTAGATATGATGCCATCTCTCACTATAAAGATATTTTCCGCACTGCCTTCTACTACTTTGCCACTCGAATTCAGCATTATTGCCTCGTCGTATCCGAGATCCAGTGCCTCCATACGTGCAAGCGCGGCATTAGAATAATTGGGAGCAGCCTTTGCCTGCATTGGTTGGAATCGGGAATCTATCTTGAGCCAGCTGGATATCTTGCACTTTGCACCATCAAACTTGCCTGCCTTTGATTCACCCATCTTCCATTCCCAGCACGAAATTGATACATCTACTTTGTTAGGGGTCGGCGTGAGTCCCATGGTGCCATATCCATAATAGGCGAGTGGTCGAATATAGCACTCTTTCAGACCGCTTGCCCTTACTGTTTCTAGTACAGCTTGGGTTATCTGTTTTTCAGAGTATTGCATCTTCATCGAGTATAACTTTGCAGATCTGAAAAATCGCTCCACATGCTCATCCAATCTAAAGACTGCCGAGCCTTTAGTGGTATTATAACACCGGATTCCCTCAAATATGGATGTTGAATAGTGTAGCGCGTGTGTCAGTATATGCACGCGGGCACTGTGAAACGGGACAAGTCGTCCGTTCATCCATATCTTGCGGCCCTCCTTCATAGGTGTGAAAAAATACCTTGACCCATTTAAGTAATTATTTTTTCCGCCTCTAGCTATATTTGAGGGGCTGTAAAGTACGTGAGTCTGGATCTTCTCTGAAAGTTCGACGGCTGGCTGCTAGTAGCCGCGAAGGACTTGCAGTTCAGACATGTCCCCCATCTAGAGGTCTGACAAGTTATCTAGCCCTGAACGGGGTTGCAGAACGGTTCTTTCCGGATTTAATTCCTTCGAGTTCCCCAAAACTATCAACCATTAAATAGCAAATTATTTTAAAAAAATATGAAGGCGAACCAAAGGGCAAGAACAACCCCGATCCAGCAAGATCACGGCACATGGTGAGTAGTTGGCCCACTCCGCTCTATGGGTGGCCGATTACATCGTTGCCACAGGCGCTGGCGCCCTGACTCCCCTGCATGTACTCAAGCTCACATACATGTCACACGGGTACACGTGGGGCATAGTTGGCCACAAGCTCATATCCGACAAAGTAGAAGCGTGGAAGTATGGCCCTGTTATACCGACCGTGTATGAGGCGTTGTACAAGTATGGCAGCAGAATGGTTGACACACTGCATTATTGTGGTACGCCGGTTTCATCTACGGACGTAAAGGGACGTGTTAAAGAGTTGGGCAGTCGGTTCAGTACCAAAGAGAAAGAAGTGATAGATTGCGTCGTGGACGTGTACAAAAATTGGACTAGCGGGCAGCTCATCACGCTGATGCACAAGGAGGGAACTCCATGGAGCCAGCACTATGTAGAAGGAAAGGTGAACGTAGTAATTCCAGATTCCACCACAAGGGCATACTACGAGGAACTGGTCAATGAACGACGACGACAGTAAAATGCCTGTCCGGAGCCTAGTCTCAGAACAGCAGAAACCAGACAGCACACAGGAAACCGATGAACTTGCAAGTAGCTCCTTGGAGCGTCCCGTCAAAAAAATCGTGTTTCAAGTGGCTTCCGCAGGCAAGTGGAAATACGTGGCAATAACCAACTACGCCATCATGTATATCCTGATATTTGGCACTATAATTAGTGACACAACGGGCTTGTGGGAGTTCAAGATTGATCAAGCCGTACTAGCAACGTTCATCGGAGCGACCATAGGATCCACCATCCCCCTCTACTTGCAATTTAGCATAGGCAAGAAATCAAGTCAAGATACTAGAGTTTATGCGTAATAGACTAAAAAAATTTGCACAATCAAAGACATAGATAGTATAGGTGCAAAGTCTAATGTACAATTACACCATACTATGTGATTCAAAGCTGTCAAAATAAAAAATTGTGCGCAGTCTTATGCATCAAAATAATTTTCAAATGTATTGTTCTTAATTCATTATTTTCTTTTTCCAACGATTATAGGTTTCATCCTGCCACATCTTCCGCTTGTTGTACAGGCCGCATATTCCATTAAACTCTTCGTTGAACTCTTCTGCAGTACCCTCATATCTTCCAGATATGAGCTTCCAATTTTTTACATGTGCAAACACATGCTCAACGTCAACTCGCTTTCTAGAGTGAAGCCTTGTTTTGCGCCTTTTTGGTGGCAGAGAGCTCTCCACCTTTGGGCTTTTTGTGTGGCAGTTTAACAGTAATTCCAAGAAA
>CAZIHR010000037.1:0-3597 GCA_964538885.1 uncultured Nitrosopumilaceae archaeon | reverse complement strand
TATTGTATATCCGAGTTTTGTATACTGTGCAACTTTGCGTATTACACTTTTCCTCCATTCTTCTACTGTTTCTAGAGTGTCTCTGTTGATGGGCACCGGTGATGATTTTTTAGTTGAACATCTCCACAGTTTTGCATAATGTCTTACTCTAGACATGCTCAATTTTACACCTGATATCTTTACCATGTATGCTTGAAGTTCATTGGTGGAAAATACGCGTTCATGGCACCATCTCCTAGCTTTTTCAAGTTGTTTTGTGCTCAACTTTGTGGGTGCTCCTGATCGTTTTTTGTCTGTCAGGGCACGATATATTTCATCTATGCTGGTATAACCTGCTACCCTATAATACCACAGTGTAACGGTTGTACATGTATTTCATTGCAACAGCACGAAATATCTCTTCTTCACTTATGAATAAAATCAGCATACAAAGTCTACGTGCTATTCTACCCAACTTTTCAGAACTGCGCGCCTGTTTCAAAAGCTCGACATTTAGCATTGCTTACACAGACGTGAACAAATTTTTGACTTTTCCTATTGGTATGGCATGTGAAGCATGCCGCGCGATATATGACATATGGTATAGCTATGGTATGGTTGATGATGACATTACGAAACTAGATGCAGCTTGTGCTGTTTATGTTACAATCTTGGTGACATGTTCAGTTATGTGTACAGGAATTAATTGTGCATAAATTTACAAGCATTGTTATACACTAAATGAGTTTGATATGCTAGACTGAGTTAGTACAGCTGTTACGTACGGTGAATATAGGATGCGTCTGTAGTGTTGGATATAATCTTGAATGTTCCGGTTGAATTTACAATCTGGAGTTCCGAGGTCAGCCCAGAGGTGGTCTCCTTGAATATGGGCATTGCAGCCAATATTTCATCAAGTTTTTTTTGAGTATTTTTTGTCTTGTGTGTTGTACTAGACATATCTGACCTACACCTAATTCACATAAGAGTATTCAAAAACTGCTAGCAAAAATCCCTAGATGTCGCGGTTTTCCAGCCACTCCTCTTTGATGGGTAGGGCGGTAATGGATCCCACAGGAATGTCTGTCCGACGTTCATCTACCATACTTTGCTCGAGTCTAACTGTCGTGGAATATGTATGGGTGAGGTGTTCACTTTCTATGATCGATCTGTGAAGGGTAATTGTCTTTTCGTTATCTTTGCTCAGGGCAGTCTCATGGTTGTACGGGGTATCAAGATGCAATATCTGATTGTATTCGTCATACAGGCTCATGATGTCCGTCATCAGTTCCGAATCTGTATCGATGATGTTCAGATGCAGATCTTGTCTTGCCTCCTTTCTTCCTATCAGATAGTTATGAGAAAACCGCTCCTCCACTAAGATGTTTACGATAGAGTCAATCCTCCGTGTATCACTCATGTGCTGTTTGAGCAATGTCCTTGCTAGGAAACGAATTTCGTTTCTTGATCGGTTCACTGCACCAAGAACCAACGGATGTATGTTGCTTGCCAGCATGGTTAGAACAGCAGTAAACTCTCCTTCGGATGTGGTCTTTGCATGCTTTTTTGCAAGATCAAAGAAGCTCACGACATCCTCTACGTTTACTGGTACCTTGCTCTTGATCATGGGATTCTGTGGATGTTGGACCTCTGGTCCTAATGGGTGTTCCAGTTGCAGCTTCATTACTCAAATATGACGACTTGAAAGACTCGACATACTTTAACGGCCATTCTGCCAATTACTCAACTGGTAACATTGCAGACTTTTTGGGTGGTAGAATTCTGGTTAGTTCTCTGGTACCAGCTAACTTTATTGCATGTTTTGACTCTTCGGCTTGGTTAGTCATGGGGTTGAGGCGTGACAGTCTGCCCATTCCGTTTCATGATCAAAAAACAGACGTATTCGGTTTAACACTGTCAACGCGTTATGCATTGAAAGAAGGCCGTCTAAAAGCTGGGAGTGTGTGATACTAATGACAGACGTAAGCAAGGCATTAGAATGGGATGTTGGGGAATATTCCCACAATGCCAAATTGGAAGAAGTTGAGCTTGGCGGGACTGGTGTAACATATGAGCCTGGCGATGTTGTAAAGTTCAACGGGATCAATTCTGCAGGACAAATGATTGCAGTCAAGATCACGGGAACGGATACGCCGCGTGGTGTAGTGGCCAAAGGTCAAGGTGGCACATCTGGTGAAATAAAGGCCATAGTTTGTGACGGTGATGTTGTGGCCAAAGTTGGTGGTGTAATAGCTGCGGGTGAAGGCCTGTCAACTGCAGGTGGCAAATTGGTCAAAGACTCTGCTGGCAGTTCCAGTGCTGGAACGTTTGGTTTTGCACGTGGGACAACAACGGCAGATGGTGACACTGTTCTAATTTGTTTTAAGACTTGATAGAAAAAAAAGACTTAGCATAATCGGGCCAAGTCGGAATCAGAAACCAACATTATTACAATACATTCCCAATTAAACCTTGTGGGCGGGTAGCATAATCAGGCAATGCGGTGGAATCAGAAACCAACGATTGTGGGTCCAAATCCCACCCCGTCCACACTATTAGCTTACTGTAAGCTGTGGCTTGTTGTTTCCCTGAAGCATTGATCTTAGTAGGCCTGCCTTTGTGGTGTTCCTTGACTTTGCAGCTTCAGTGAATGCATGAGAGCTTATGCGTAATCGCAATATTAGGTCTATTTCATCTAGCAGTTAATCAATAAAACGCGATCAAAAGATCCATTGCCAAGTATAATAAACACAGTGTGAAAATGAGGGAAAAACAACTCAAAGCCAAGATAGTAAAGCTTGAACGAGCTAACTCAAAGCTCAAAGAACAACTTGCACGCGAAGATGCATTATAGAATAGAGTTTGGTAAAATAAGACACACATCCTACATGTCAACCAAATTTCTTCATACATTGGAAATGCTAGACAGCATAATCGCAAATTCTTACATTCTATATGTACTCACAAGAACTCGCAAAGATCTATTTGATGATACGCTTGCGAATTTGCAACAGAAAATCAAAGAATCAAATGATATGCCACACTTTAGAGATAATGATGATAAAAACAGTACTCTGGGAACCAATGCAAACTGTACGTACGACACTTTTTACTAAGTATGATACGCAGGATACCTGGCACAACACAACATGCACTAGGTGCATTCTTTGGAATCGACCAGAGTACAGTATCTAGATATTTACAGCTTGCAATCAGCTATGATGATAAAATTTACCCAACATCAAACAATATAACAAACTATATTGCCACCGTGAAAACCAAAAAAGAACTCAAGGAGATATTACCTGGCAAAGATGGGGGCGATATTACCGCAGATGGTACTATTGTAAAGACTACCCGCCCACAGAAAAAAACAGAACACAAAAAACAGTACTCTGGGAAAAAGAAAATATTTGCAATAAACACAGCCATGATGATAAACAAGAACAGAAACATCATCGGGATAAGTGATTCCCGTGAAGGGAGCTGTCATGATCTTAAGGTTTTGACAGAGGGAATGCCCGACTTTGGAAAGTGGGCTGACCGCATGATAAGTGGAGCACGCATACCAAAAGCACATCGCATACGACTGAACGCAGACGGCGGCTATATGGGAAT
>CAZIHR010000036.1:0-1971 GCA_964538885.1 uncultured Nitrosopumilaceae archaeon | reverse complement strand
GTCTGTGATGGAGTATCTTAGGTACACCCTTGGATTCTATGGCCTTTTTGCCTCCTTCAATGAATCTCGTTCTCCATTTGGAGAAGGTAGCAGGATGAATGTTATGTTTACGGCACAAGTCGGCCACGTCGATGTTAGTCTCTAGGAATTCTAACACAACGAGTATTTTGTCTCTTGGTATGTGTCTTTTTCCCTTCATTGTCTAGTGTACCTCCACCTTGCCAAATTTGTTGCCATTTGGGCGCTCTCAATGTGGCGGGGTCCATACCAGTGCCGAGTGATATATACAGACATGCAATCACGGGCCGCAACGAGTTATCTTGGTTTTAACTAAACAATTTTCTCCATATTCTCTCATACCTTTATGGTCAACGCATAAAATTCTCACGAGGATATCTCATAACCGATTTGACATATACATAAATTTACAAGCGTTGCTATAATTGCACTTGTGGAGTTACTAGTGTATGTTGATGTGACGTCAGACAGGCTTGTATCAGAGCTCCAGACGAGTTTGAGCTAAAAGACTAGAAGCCTAAGAAGACTGATATGGATGAATTTATGTCCGATTCAGATTCGACCCAGACAAAGCTTGTATGTATGCGTATGTTCTGTATATGGGCCCCAATCCAATACTGGCATGTTGCCTTTTGTTGTGATTAATCTGTTAACCTTATTTACATTCTCAATATCCGCTTTATTGATCCCTCAGGAAACAACATTTCATATCCCATGTCCTTTAATTCTTCTTTTTCACCAAGTCGCCTTACAAATTGTGGTTCCCTCAACACCAATTCTTGTTTTTCATCTCCTATAGACATACGTCTAATCCAACCCACATACTCTTTGTCGTCGTGAGTATAGATTGTGACAAAATGATGCTTGTTTTTACGCGATGCAGTATCATATGCAAATTCATTCCATGCACTTGCTCGATGGTATGATTTTCGTATTGTGTATTTTAGGACAAGGCCTGGCAGAAATCCAAACAGTAATGAAAACATTACAAGTTGTGAAAATATTGTGAATCCTACAACTTGTCTTGCATGTTGTAAAGATTCTATTTCATAAATTGCTGCAATTGGAAGAAAAACAATTAGACTACAGATCAGACTATAGATTACCGTTGTAAACTGGTCAAATTTATTTTTAAAAGATGCAAACCAAGATATCAGTCTAAAGGTTATGAATCCGGGAATAATCAATACTATTATTGCCCACAGATCCATGAGTGAACCCACAGAAGTATCCGTCAGTCAATATTCATTCCTAATCTGAAGCTGAATTCTATCTTTCAGCAGGAGGTATTTTTGGCTTTGCACCTTTTGGTGGGGGTGAGGCCTCTACACTATGCCTTGAAAGGAACCACTGGGTTTTTATTTTATTTGCATCTGTATCAACCTTATCCATGACGTTATATGTTCTTGGACATATTTATGTCTTGAATATGAAGACATGATAACCACCCCGCCGTACTTATTGTGATGGAACAACCCATTACACGAGGTGGGCTCCGCGCTCTTGAATATGAATTGGGTAATCCGAGCTGCTGTCCAAGTTGGCTTTATTTTATGATAGGTGTATGCAGCTTTCGTTTCACCATACATCCGCAAGGAGGTGAAAGAAAGAAATCATTGGAATTGACATTGGAAAGAGAAAGTGTGACTATTGTATAGTGAGCTCAACCGGGAAGATACTCCAACGTGGACAGTGTACCAACACACGAGAATATGCATTGGAATTTGCACAAGAAATGGCTGCCAAATACCTCAAAAAAGGATCATCGTGCCGCGCCGCATGTGAGACCACTGCCAACATGTGGCGTATCACATATGATAAATTTGAGTCTGTAGGAATCGAGATCCAGCTGGCCAACACATTCCATATGGCCATCATAGCAAAGACTGCAAAAAAGACTGACAAGGTTGATGCAGAAAAGATAGCCCAGGTTCTTAGGATGAATATGATACC
>CAZIHR010000035.1:0-2490 GCA_964538885.1 uncultured Nitrosopumilaceae archaeon | reverse complement strand
GTTTGGGCACTGCATGAGCGAGTCTGCCACCTCCTGGAAGCTCTTACCATGCATGCACACCATGTTCACTGCGGCCATCCTGATCTTGATGCTGGCAACCTTCTCCTTCTTGTACGCCTTTCTGAGATCTTCTGATTTTTTTTGCTGGCATTACAATGCGCTACACACAATGATCAAAATATGTTTCTATTGGAAATATTTGACCTCAAGAACATTTGCACTACAGTATACATCACGATTTATGAATCAAGGAGAAATGACGAACTTTGTGATGGTGTTGAACTGGAGTCTGCATACATCAAACGTAGGCATGAGAAAACCCGTCTCAGTGGAGACTTTCATGATATATTCTCAAAAGTATCCACGCACTACAAGCTTGCCGACAAAATAGCTTTGAATGTCCCCAAATTGGAACAGAGACTAATAACCAATGCCGAGATAACCGAGCTGGACAGGATCCAGAATCTGCGCGGGGGGCAGCTTGTCAGGGAATCTGACATGATGCACCTGCAGACTCGGTTTGATGTGTTTGTAAGGGATATGACAAGTCCCTTTGCACCAGCGCGATCCACCGAAATCATGAAGCGCAGCATCTATCAGTTCTTTGACAGGAACACCGAGATTGATGATTTGATGGAAAGGCAGAATGTTGTATTGTTTGAAAACAACAAAGAACTGTTCACAGCGGTGCTCACTGATGCAAAAGAACAGTTCACGCGTGATATAGTCGATAAGATCAACCGTGAGATGGAGATAACACCAGAATGGAACATTCCAGAAAGCATGGAACATACCAAGATCTACAAAGAAACCAACTACAAAAAATGCTCCATGTTCCCTGCATACGTGAAAGACGACATACGAAATGAGATCAGATTCATGGAGTATCTAGAAGAAATGAGTGGAGTAAAGTGGTGGTTCAAGAATGAGTATGGTGACAAAAAATACTTTGCCATAAAGTACACCGACCCTGAAACTGGAGAGCCACGCGCGTTTTATGTGGATTTTATCATTCGCATGAATGATAGTAGGATTGGCCTGTTTGACACAAAGGCTGGATTTACGGCCAAGAGTGCAGGGCCGAAGGCCGAGGCACTATCAATGTATATCAAACGAAACAAATCCAAGAAGATGTCGGGTGGCATCGCCATATTTGAGGATGGTGTGTGGTTGTACAATGACAGTGAGAAATACAAATATGATGAACAGGATTTGTCGGGGTGGGAGGAGTTGAAATTGAGTGTCTGATGATTAATCAAACTTAATAGTTTGAACGCTATTTTGTTTTACTTTGATAAAGACGGTTTGGAATATGTTGCTTTCAGTGTCTTGCGTTGACTGAGTAATGTGTTTTTCATCTCCCGCTTGTAATACATAACGAGTCATTGATTAACTACCACACTGTCTATACTTAAAGGTTAAACCAACAGCACCCATCTACTATATTGGTTGTGGATTTATTGTTATTGAGCTGGTATGATTTATAAGGTAAATTCTGTCGCCGCTTTCATCGTAAAATTTGGTTCTGGAGATCTGATTTATGTTTGAGTGTATTATGACTTTGATGTTTCCATTCACTAAGTATTCACTTGGTTCGTAAGACAGCGTGGTGTATCTGCAGTCTCACACATCAATGTTTTTTGCTAGTTGTTCTTGCGAATATTCTGCTTGATCTTTTGTACCTTGTAAGTTCGAAGCACACATTAATACAACATGACTTTGAATGTTAGACGAATAATTTAGTTGGTCTTCTTTCATTATGGACCACATACTGAGAAGGACGTTTCTAGTTTTCAGTTTTGTACCGTCTGATAGATCATATGCGTTCCAAGATTCTTTAATTATTTCAAAATCCAGATATTTTTTCGCTTCAGACAATCTTACATATGTCGAGTTTTTCTATTTTATATTTCTCACGATCATAACATGATGCTTGAATAGAAACTCTGATAAGAAACATTGAGCTTTTTGAGTGATTTACAGTGATTTACATGTGGTTTTACCATGCTTTACAACGATTTACATTATCTTTTGAATTGTTTTCCATGTAAATCAACGTAAAGCAAAGGTTCAACTTTCCCTGATTTACATTGATTTACACTCTTTTTGATACCTGACTTTATGAAGAAAATGGTTAACATGCGTCTTGAAGAATCCAAGATAGAAGAACTGAAGCTCATTGCCCAGAAAGACAACATGAGCATCACTGATCTGACGGTCAAGGCCTTGGATGAATATGGAAAGACTGAATTCCTAAAGTCAAAGAATGAGGAATTGTCAAAAAGGGTTCTGGAACAACACTAGTAGAATCTAACATTAACGGAATCACATCCATTGGATTTGATACAAGTAAATTTAATCATATATGCCAACAAGAAGGAGTTCAGATGATATATCACCCAAGAACCGTTCTTCCAAGCGTCCGGCAAAAGCAAACAAACAGATTACCCCTCTTTCTAAGATTGTCATGAAGACTGCTTTTGTCGGCAT
>CAZIHR010000034.1:0-6774 GCA_964538885.1 uncultured Nitrosopumilaceae archaeon | reverse complement strand
AAGTATCGCGCGCATACAACGCATGGAAAAAAAGGAAACAGATCCTAAAGCAAAAATGAGGCTGCTTGCATGCATGCAAAGAAAGCAAGGTTGTACGCAGAAAGAAATCGCTAAGAATCTAAACACACCACAGAGAACAATACGCAGGTGGTTGAAAAACATTCAAAGCTACGGACTAAGAAGAAGACATGACATAAAAAACAAAGATGCAGAATGCAAGCTAAATAGCAAGCAGATCACGCAGCTTGTAAGGGATCTGGAGACAAGCCCCGAAAAATTTGGATATGAGACAAGCATGTGGACCATGCCCCTTGCAAACATGCACATCAAAAGAAAGTTCAATGTTGATTATGACGTTCATTCGGTATGGCTGCTTGTACGCAGGCTGGGATTTAGATTGGTCAAGCCCCGGCCCAAGCTACAGAATTCCGCTACACAGGAGGAGATCGATGCGTTCAAAAAAAAAGCTCGCAGGATTGTATGGAAATGGATCAAGAAGGGATATACCGTATTGACAGTGGACGAGGCCCACGTCGTGCTTGGATCCGTGCCCAGACGGGGCTGGTACCGGGCAAAAAAACCGGTCATACGGCTAGGAAGCGTCAAAGGGGCAAAGAGGCGCGTCAGCATCATAGGCGCGATAGGCAAGGACGGCATACACCACTTTGACGTGTATTCTAGTGCAAACTGGTTTAACTTTAAGAAATTCCTGCGTAAGCTCCACAAAAAATTCGGCAAGGTGCTTATCTTCATGGACAATGCATCCTACCACAGCAAGGCAAAGCTCATGCAGCTTACAAAGGATATGGGCGAGGAGATGCAGTTTGAGTTTATTCTGCCGCACACTCCTGAGCTGAACCCAATTGAGACGCAGTGGATCCCCATCAAGTATATCATGTCTGGAATTATAATAAATGACTCCGCGTACATATGCAGGAGAATCATGGCCGCCGTCAGAAAAAAGACAATTCCAATAGTAAAGATTTACGATTGTTATACCGCGTGAGTGCGTCGGCTCTCAGTACATGTTGGATCCACCAATATATGCCAACACACTGTGGTAAAGTATGTCTGCACCACACTCATTTTTCCCTAGATCGTTCATATTCAATTGATAATTTGTCAAAGTAGAAAATTTTGATGTAGTTACTCAACCCATTATATGATCTCAGGATTACGCAATCCATTATCAGGATCATTACTATACCAGCATAAATTTGTGAGTCCCGGCGAATATTTCTACACATCATCAAGTATGTCGGGCCCATGAACTTTTGCTTTAGCTATATCATCATACAGTAATTAGATCCTTGGTAAATTTGTGCATTATGATGGGTCTGTTGTTGACGATCAACGAGTCTTCTATTCTTATTCCAAATTTGCGAGGTATGTATATGCCCGGCTCAATTGTAATTGCCATATTTTTTTCAAGTTTGGTTGTGCTTTTACTAGATAGTGTAGGCGGCTCATGAACTTCAAGTCCTATTCCGTGTCCGGTTGAATGTACAAAGTAATTGCCAAAGTTTTCCTTTTCAATGAATTGTCTGCATGTAAGATCGACATAATTACATTTGACATCGGGCTTGGCATATGACAGTCCAAGTTTTTGTGACTCTTTGACAGTTTCATATGCCACTTTTGCACTAGGAGATATAGGACCTACTGCAAATGTACGTGTTGCATCAGAGACATAACCCTTGTAACGCAATGTAATATCTACAACTACAAGATCACCCTGCCGAAATTTTCTGTTTGTGACTTGGGCGTGTGGCAATGCACCATTGGGGCCACCAGCAATAATTAACGGATTCAAGGTGGACCTGTATCCAGTGTCAAACATTCCCTCACATATTGCATGAGACATCAAAATTGCCTGCAATTCAGATTCTTTTTGTCCCTGTTTGAGCTTGTTCGTACATAATTCAAATAGGTGGTCAATTATTCGTGATGCCTTCTTCAAAACTTTGATTTCTGCCTCATCTTTGATCATCCGGGCATCATAAAATGGCTCTGGCAATGCCTTGATTTTTGGGATGTATTTTTTCAGCATGACAACAGTAGAATAATTTTGGCAGTCCGTAAGTACGTTGGATTTCTTTATCTGTTTTGCAAGAAAGGCAAGCAATCCAACCCCCCTTTCAGCAGTCTGTACATTACAATCACAAGATTCATCACGGGCACGCGCAGCTTCGAGTTCGGGGGCAATAATGGTAGTTTGGCCGTTTTTTTCCAGTATTCCTGCTCCCTCGCCCCAGAAACCCGTCATATAGAATAGGTTTTCAGGCTCAAGTGCCACCATCATATCGCAATCAGCTTTATCTGCAAAGTCGAGTAGTCTTTTGTGCCGCTGCTTCATGTGGTAAACGAGCATCTTCTAAATTTATGTATGATGTACAGGCACAATATGATACTTGGCCCAATGCCATATCAGAATCACACTATGAAATTTACGCTTGAGGGACGACAGAGAATTGTACATGCAAAGTTTGTATATTCGAAATCATGACGCTAATTTATGGCAGAAGAGAAGAAGAAGGTGGTGGCCCTGCTGTCAGGCGGCTTGGACAGTCAGCTTGCCGTAAGGATGATGCAGAAGCAAGGATTTGATGTATCGGCAGTAGCAATAAAGACACCATTTTGTGATTTTGATTGTGGCAGGGGCTGTGGGTTTGAGATCAGGGAGAGAGCTGACGATCTGAATATTAATTTGAAGACGGTTTATCTTGGTGATGAATATATTGAGATGTTAAAGAATCCAAAGTACGGCCGCGGTGCAGGATTTAATCCGTGTGTGGATTGTAGGGCCATGATGTTTGATGCTGCAAAGAAGCACATGAAGGAGATCGGGGCAGAATTTATTATCTCTGGAGAGGTGTTGGGGCAGAGACCAATGAGCCAACATAGAAAAGCACTGAAAACAATAGAAGAGGAATCAGGCTTGGCCGGAAAGATTGTAAGGCCTTTGTCTGCCGCGTTGTTGCCTGTAACGGATCCTGAAAAAGATGGTCTTATCAAAAGAGAAAATCTTGGCATGATTAGAGGAAGAACGAGAAGGACGCAGCTGCAAATGGCAAAAGAGTACGGTATTGAAAATCCTCCAAATGCGGGTGGCGGATGTCTTTTAACTGATCGAGTGTTTGGGGCCAGAACAAGAGATCTATTTGAACATGTAGAGACACCCACGATAAATGATATTGATTTGTTGAAGGTTGGTAGACATTTTAGATTGGATGAACACACCAAATTAGTTGTAGGTAGAAACAAGGACGAAAATGAAATAATCAAAGCTATTGCGTTACCAAGAGACATACTGCTAGAAGCTCATGATTATATGGGACCCGTCTCGATCTTGCGCGGAAACGATTTAGATCATCATATCAAATTTGCCGCAAGAGTCACATTGAGATATTCGGATGCACCAAGAGATGTAGAGTCGCAGGTTGCCGTGATAAAAGATGGTACACAAACTAAAGTGTGTACTACATGTGCAGATGAAAATTTGTACCTGCAATTCAGAATTTAGGCGTGAAAATTAGTTACAACTAAGGAAGAGTTTTTGAGGAAGTAGATAGCTTTTCTCAACAGGATGCAAAAGCAAGAAAATACCACATATGTGAAGGCAATCACAATAAGGGATGCCAGTGATGTACATTCAATCAAAGATGACATCAAAAAAAACATGATACTGATTCTACGTGTGACACCATTGGCGCAAAAGAACGTTGAACAGCTTCGCAAAGTCGTTGAGGAGATATACGCAATTGCAAAGGCAGAAGGGAACGACATTGCACGACTTGGCGAGGAGAGAATTATTGTGACGCCAGCAAACATAAAAATCTGGAAGCCCGAATACGATCTAAAATAGTTTGATTGCTTCTTGTATCTGCGGATAATGTGACATGACACGGTACATCCGTCGAATATTCTGTGCAAGGTTTTCTGATTTTTTTCTTTCCCCGTGATTTACCAATACGCGTCTCAATTTTGGTCGTAGTCTCTGTACAAAGGACATTAGTTGATTATAGTCACTATGCCCACTGAATCCGTCCAATTTTTCCACATTGCAATTTATTGTAACTACCTCCACCTTGCCTTCTCTGCCCAACATGGTAGCTTGTTTTGAGCCATCCAGTACGCGTCTACCCAATGTACCATTAACCTGATATGATACAAACAGTACTTTGTTCTTTGGGTGTGGTGCAATGTTTTTGAAATATTCCAGTACGGGTCCGCCTTCCAACATTCCAGATGTGGCAAGAATGATACAGGGAGTGTCTTCCCTCATGGCCTCTTCGCGACTTTCAGTATGATCTATATTGGTAAAGTATTCAGAATCAAATGGGTTGTCGTCAGTCTCCAAAATCTTTTGTTTAAGATCTCTTGCAAGATACTCGGGATACGATTCATGTATTGCAGATGCCTCAGAGATCATCCCTTCGGTAAATACTGGTGCCTCTACCATTTCTCCTGATTTCATATAATGATCAATGACCATCATAATTTCCTGAGCTCTACCAACGGCAGGTATAGGAATGAGAATTTTGCCACCGTCGGCCAACGTGTTGTTTACCGCATTTATAAATGCAGATTCCACCTCTTGCCTTGTGGGTTGAATGTCCTCTTTCAAGCCATAAGTGCTTTCGATAAGCAAAGTCTCGACTCTGGGGAAATTCCAGTTTGCAGCCTCAAACAGGATGCTTTTTCCAAATTTAATGTCGCCAGAATAGACAAAATTGTGATCACCATTACCTATATGAAAATGACAAAGTGCTGAGCCTAGAATGTGGCCAGCGTTTGCAAGAACCAGCTTGATGTCAGGAGAGATATCAGTTACTGTACCATAGGGAATAGTTATTGCCTGCCTCATTATTTGTTTGACATCCCTTTCTGAGTATATTGCGGTTCTACCTTGGGCGGCTGCGACCTTGATTGCATCAAGCTGGATCAGATTCATCATAGGTAGTGTTGGTTCAGTACAGTAGATGGGGCCCTTGTATCCGTACTTGCACAATACAGGCAGGAATCCTGTATGATCTAGGTGTGCGTGCCCAATTACCACGGCATCTAGGTCATCAAGTGTGAGATTCAGGGAATCCAATCTCGGATATGAATCCATTGAGGAGCGGGCACCAGGATTTACGCCGCAATCGATGAGGATTTTACTTTCAGGAGTAGACAGCAACATGGAAGAGCGACCCACTTGGCCAAAGCCTCCAAGGGTGTACAGGGAGACTTCGGTCTTTTGTGATAGGCGCGGTCTGAATATCTCATCTCCAAACTGCTTTAGTTGCTTGCTACGTTCTACAGAGGATTGCTTCAATGTGGTATTAATTATCTGAATGGTTCTTGACGGAATTGTCGTGGATTTTCTTATGCGTAATCGCCATCCTATCTTTTCAGTAACACTGACATGATCGAATTCTTTGGCATTCCTTTGTAGAAGCCAAGGTCGTTTTGCCTCAATGGAGACTTCGCCCGTAGCAGTATCAAATATGGTGCCTTGCAAGTTTGCGTCCTTGGGAACGCATTCGGCTATAATTTTCCGTGCTGCATCCTCGGGTTTTCTGATTGTTTCATCAGTTCTTATGACAATTCGTTTCTTGATTACATTTACAAGATTTGAGATTATCTCGTTATGCTCCATTAAATAACGAGGTGAATTCGTATATAGTGCAATTCGCGGTCCTTCGTATTCTATTTTGGTTACTTTTGCATCTTTTGGGATACTTTGCAGTATGGTTGCCATGATACTCTGGTTAGCAGGTATTTGCTTTTGTTGTTGTTTTCTTTGCATTAAATCACTAAAGTTCAATGACGGCTTTCTTTTGTTCGTCTGTCAGGAGACGAAAGCCGTTTTTATCTATTACAGCGATGTTGATTCCATCGCCGGTTCCGATATTTCTGACAATTGCGGCCTTGACTGCCCTTAATGCAATACTTTTGGCAGCATCAATGGTGAGATTATCTCTGTACTCATCCTCAAGTAAGCCATATGCAACCGGGGAGCCGCTTCCGGTAGTCACATATGATTTTTCTTCAACTGAACCAAACATGTCAATATTAAATAATGCTGGGCCACCCAAGTCGTAGCCGCCAACAAGAATGTCTGCAATGAATGGATAGCCTCGATTCTGGTGGAATATGAGAGAGCATAATCTGGCCAAAGAATGAATTGATATTGGATTCTGTTTGCCGACCCTATGCAAGTTTGCATGATAACGTAGTACGTCTACTATATTTTGGGCATCAGCCACACCCCCTGCAAGTGTTAGGCCTGCATGCTGATCAATCTTTTGAATTTTCATTGTATTGT
This sequence comes from uncultured Nitrosopumilaceae archaeon, assembly GCA_964538885.1. GTDB lineage: Archaea > Thermoproteota > Nitrososphaeria > Nitrososphaerales > Nitrosopumilaceae > JAPOPJ01. The sequence goes on along the minus strand of CAZIHR010000034.1, from coordinate 461 downwards.
TATTTGCAATAAAGTATCCTGCACTGGCCCTCATATCTGCACACAATACTGTACCGTCTTTGACTTTGATACCTACAGTGGTAGTCCCGTGCAGAATTTTTTCTTCAACGTTATTTGACAAAAAACACACCTAATGAGATATTGTAGGTTGCATATCACCCTTTTAAATAACTTTTTGATCGTATGGTTCTTTTGCAAAAAAGGGACAGTGCCCCCATCAGATATAATTGACACAACATATCTAATAATTTCATCACGGTGGACCGTCCCAAGAATTAATCACACGACTTGTCCCTTTTTTGCAAAAGAACCTGATCGTACAGTTAACCCAAATGTGCCACAAGCCACGTCATTACGGAGGCGGTTTTGGCTCACGTATTATAACTTGATTTGAAATTTGAATGTGGTCAATGTAAGTATAGTCAGATCCAAATAGAGCAAGAATCTACATATCATCCATT
>CAZIHR010000033.1:0-6063 GCA_964538885.1 uncultured Nitrosopumilaceae archaeon | reverse complement strand
CAGCAAATTGACTAAGCATATTATCATAAAGCACCTTGTAATTCTGTGCTTGTTTCACACATATTTTGTGATGTGTCTCTTTTATAGATCTTTGTTCCGTTTACAAACGTGTTAAATTTTAGGCACGACCTGATCAATTACTTTTTATTTATTATCGTGTTTGTGTCCTGTTTATATCATATAGTATTTGGTATAATTTATCGCGTGACATTGCCCGTTTTTTCATATTGTGGAATAGTAAAATCTGCAAAGAGATATTATGATGTGATAGGCCATATGCTGATTTTGCAATGGTCCTGTTGGATACCATCAAACCCACTAACGTAAAATTTTTCGTGGTGTGTGCCATGTTGTAGTTTTTCAATGACTCTGTCTACCAGAGATATGCAAAGCTGTTTCTCTGGATGGCTCAGTTCCATGAATGATTCTACATGTCTATTTGGGACTACAAGTGTGCTTGTATCATTGTATTTGGGAATAGAATATGCCAGTTTATTGGCAAGAAATTCAGGGGATTTTTTGCATAATTTACAGTTTGGATTTCTAAATTCCAGTCTTTTATGCCATCGCAGAAAATCCATTTCGTCACGGTTTCTTTTTCCACGATTGCATTTGGGACATAGAGCTTGTAGATTGTCTGGTTCGGTCATGCCTCCCATAGATATTGGAATTATATGATCAATGTCAAGTAATGCCTCGGTGGATTTTATTCCACATGCTACACAGACACCTTTTGATTTTGAGAGTATGTCATATCTTATACTGCCTGAGATGGATCTTGTGTCAAGATCACGAAATTTTGTTATCCATGGATCTTTATCCATGAATTCATTGAGCCGCAGATCACACATCTCTACAAGAGACTGTCTCTGCCTCTCTGTAATGTCTCTGTCAAGCAGAATGGTGTATGTGCCTTTTTTGTAGCTGACTATGTTGTGTTTTTTGAGGGTTTTATGTGGCCATCTTTTAACTATATTTTTGTAGTATTGTAACTGCGAATTATCTTTATTTAGAAAGCTGCGGGCAATCTGTTCTGTGGTGGCTGTCCCATCGCCTGATTTAAGCAGTATTTTGAGCATAAGGGGTTGATAAATATGCGTCATTCTCATTTTTTTGCGGATAAATTGCCGCATGGTTTCGTAATCCAATTGTGAAAGTTTGGTAAAACGTGTTAAAAAAGATAATTGTATGGGGAGATTGTTGCATAGCCCTACTAATCTGTAAAAATATGAAGAGTTTCAGACGTAAAATTCAAGTTATACAACACACTTTGTCTGGGGGATTGTCATTGATACACGCATGAGGTATAGTGAAAATCTTGTTTGTGTTTGTCAGATAAAACAACAGATAAATCACAAATTCTTTCACGAATCATATTGTCAAATGAAAGTGTCATAGATAATGAAAATGTCGTTCTGCTGGATCAGTTAAAGATGCATCTTCCAAATACGACACGGGCCAGCATAGCTGTGGGTTACTTTTTCATATCTGGATTTGCTGAAATAATGGACAGTTTTTCAAAGATAGAGTCCAGTAAAGACCCAAACCATGTGATACGTCTGCTTATATCTCCCACAACAAACAAGCTTACGGCTGAAGCCTTGCTTGCAAGCAATGAATCATATGAAGACACACAGCGCAAAATATCATCTAGCATCATAAATGGCAAAGATACTGCCGCAAAGCAGATTCGCAGTTCAATAGGACATATGCCCCAATCCAAAAGAGATCAAAATGCAATTATTAAACTCGTTGACTTGATACGAAAAAAGAAGCTACAGGTTCGTGTATATACAAAAGAGCAACTTCATGCCAAGGCGTACATCTTTGAGCTTGATAATCCTCAACTCCCAAGAATGTCCATAGTTGGTTCCAGTAATCTCTCAATATCTGGGATAAAGGAGCATACGGAATTAAATCTAAGAACGAATGTGGACAATGACTCTGAAAAGCTGTTAGAATGGTTTGAGCGTCACTGGGAAGAATCCGAGCAATTTACAGAAGAGATGGCAGATATAATGGATGATTCTTGGATAAAGATTCGGACACCTGAAGAGGTATATCGTAAAGCGGTACTGCACGAACATGGCACATTTGATGAGATTGATGTGAGGGACTCGGGACATCTAAAGCTGTTTGACTTTCAAAAAAAGGCAGTCAATGATGCAATATCTAAATTAAACAAGTTTGGCGGGGTAATAGTTGCAGATGTGGTGGGTACAGGGAAATCATACATTGGCAGCATGATATTAAAACATCTCAAGGAGAAGAACCGCTCAAAGCCACTCATCATATGCCCGCCACATTTGATAGATATGTGGAAGAATTATATGAATGAGTTTGATGTCCATGCAGAAGTCATATCGAGATACAAGATAGGAATGGAGGACAACAAACTTCAGAAATTTACAAACTGTGATGTGGTACTAGTTGATGAAAGCCACAACTTTAGAAATAAGAACAATGCGTATAATGCATTATATTCCTTCATGGAGCAACAGCCAGATGATTCTTGTATAATAATGCTAACTGCAACTCCCATATCAAATAGTGTAAATGACCTCAAAAATCAACTGAAACTCTTTCCTGCAGACAGTATTTTAAACATCCCGGATCTTGAAATTACAAGCCTTGATGAATATTTCAAAGGTACAGAACAAGAGCATCAATTGACATCTGAAGGCGAATATAAGATAAAGGAGTTGTTGCGGAATATTCTCATTAGACGAACAAGAAAGCACATTCAAGATAATTTTGCAAAAAGTGATGGTGATAGATACTATCTGGAATCAGATTCTGGAAGAAAGTATTTTCCAAAGAGAAATTTGGAGAACCCACAAGAGTATGACATTGATATGGTGTATCAAAATGCATTTGAGAGGATACAGAAGTATATAGAATCACTAAAGCTTGCAAGATATACGCCTGGACGATACATCAAAAATGAGTATAGAGACACCACACATCCTGAATACAAGAAATACAATGATTTGGCAACCTCGATGATGTCACTTACGGGAATAGTCAGAACTGTACTGCTAAAAAGAATGGAGTCCAGTATTGCGGCCTTTGCATCAAGTGTAAATAATTATGCAGAAGGTTCTGATATATTTCTAAATTATCTCAAGGATGGAATTGTACCTATTGGCAAGGACTATCAGGATCGTATTTACAAGAGTATAATGTATGATGATGAAAAGTATGATTCTGATGATGAACTTGGCCCATCAATATATGACATTGCAGCCTTTGATGTAGATCAATGGAAGGCAGACATTGTATCTGACATTGCAACGTTTGATTCTATGCGAAATCTATTACCAAATGAGGATAAATTTCACAAATATGACGACAAGCTACACACATTACATAAAATACTAGAGTCAAGAAAAAATCAAAAGATACTGTTATTTACAGAGTCTCGTGTGACTGCAAAATACATCTACGATTATCTTAAAGAAAAGTTGCCTGATAGTAAGATGGAACAGATCGACTCTGGAAATACTAACAAAGAAAAAAATGTGATGATTCGCAGATTTGATCCTGTAAATAACAATGCCGATATTTTGCCTGAAGAGCAGCTAGACATTCTCATAAGTACAGATGTGCTATCAGAAGGTGTAAATCTACAGGCAGGAAAGGCTGTTATCAATTATGACTTTCATTGGAATCCGGTGCGCCTGATACAGCGAGTAGGCAGAATAGATAGAATTGGCTCTGAGCACGATGTTGTGGATGTCATTAATTTTTTGCCAACTAGTAAGGTGGAGGAGCAACTACATCTTAAAGAGAGGGTGGCAGATAAAATAGAGACGATACGAAAGATAATAGGACATGATCAAAAGATACTAGAGACCTCTGAAATAATTGATAAGGATGCTGTGATTGATATCTATTCAGGAGATGATACCATATTGGATGAATCAACTGATGGAATATTGGATATAATACAAACAGCGGCAGAGCTTGATGCAGAAAAAATACGCGGAGATGAGGAACTGAGAAAAAAGATAGATGCTCTGCCTCTTGGCATACGTAGTGCTGCGGGTTCTGGTAGATTGTTTGTGGCATGTGAAGCAGATGAAAAGATATGGCATGATGGAAATATAATAAATCCAAAAAAGTTCCGTAGGTATTATTTTGTTGATGGCGACAATGTGGAAAAAATGTCGACATCGCAATTTCTCAAAGAGTTGGGGGGGGGGATTCCACTAGAAGCGATGTATATGTTGATACCAAATATGAGGAGATGCTAAATTATGCATGGAAAAAATTCACGCGTGATGTAAAAAACGAACAGGCAAAAAAACGTACCATCAAACTTCAGACATACTTTGAGCGCAAATTAGAGAGAATTGCCGATGATTCTATTTTGGGAAGACGTGCAAAGAAACTGATTCCCCAGATTACACAAATGATGGTCACAAACAGGCAACCATATCGTAGTCTTTACGATCTCAGAAAGAGGATAAACAAGGAGAATCTAGATGCCAGTATAATACTGGAACAGCTCGAATCTATATTTACAATCGTGTATAATTATCGACGAGAGATTAGCAAGCCACGAATATTGTACAGCATGAGGTTACATTGACATTTCAAAAGAATCTGCAAACAATACAGCGCATGCTCGGAAGGGTGGGATATCACACACTGCGTGAGCCTATCGATGTTGAATCAGTTGGAGGCAGCGTCCTTGACTGTGAGATAATAGCTAGAAACGACCAATACCACATTTTGTACATGGAAGCAGAATCAAACTGGAAAAAAATGGCAAAAGATGTAGCAGAGAGTCAAGATTGGCCATGCCTCGTGGTGACACGGAACGGAGACTCGTTGATTATGACTACCATTCAAGATAAGATGACAGGACATCCACGAACTCGTCATGTTGTGGTGCAATCGGACTCTGAAAAGTATGGAATTGCAGAGTTTGTACATAAGATAAAGTCAGATACAGAAGATGATCACATCAGTATAGATGAACGCATTCAGAAAGTGTTTGATGATTTTTCAAAGTATGATGAGGCAATTAAAAAGTTCGGGGAAAATCTAGGTGATGTAATATCGGATACAAGGAAGCTTGTCATGAAAAAAATTAGAGGCAACAAGAAATACAAAAGAGAATCTAATAGATTTGTCACAGTTTGTAAGGAAATACTAAATGATACAATAGATCAGGCTAGTGTTGATGGTATGCTGATTCAGCATATAGTTACATCCAGGATATTTTCTATGGTATATGACTATGACTTTTATCGTACAAATAGTATAGCTAAGGAGCTTGAACGGCTCCGAGAGATTCTAAAGATTCCAGATGATGTGATAGATTATACTGACATCAAACTGGTGGCAGAATCCATAACTGATAATGAATCCAGACAAGAGTTCATTAGAGGAATTTATGAGACATTTTACCAAAAGTTTGATCCCAAGAGGGCAGACAGAGACGGTATAGTATATACGCCAATTGAGGTGGTCGACTTTATACTGAACTCAGTTCAAGATGTCTTAAAGTCTGAATTTGGTGTCGATTTTTCTGATGATTCAGTCAAGGTATTGGATCCATTTGCTGGGACCGGCACATTTCTGGCAAGGTTGCTTGGTTCTGATCTACTTGGTAGTAATCTGGAAGCAAAATTTGCAAATGATATATTTGCAAATGAGCTATCACTTTTGGCGTTTTACATTGCTACTGCAAATATCGAGTCAACTCATGCAGTTGTGACAATGTTGGATCAATTTGTTCCATTTGAGGGTATGAACTATACAGATACATTAATGATGGACCCCAGATATCTTGAAGGTGGACATCACAGTCAAGAAGAGACAAAGATTGACAAAAATTTTGTGGATATACGTAAGAGACGACAAAAACAACGCAAGACGAATCTGCACGTTATAGTTGGGAATCCGCCATACTCGGCAGGCCAAAGTAACTACAACGACCAGAATCAGAATATAGTGTATAAAGAAATTGATGACAGAGTAGGGGATACGTACATTGCAGAATTGAAACGAATCAATCCCACACTGGGAGCAAAAAATGCATTATACGATTCC
>CAZIHR010000032.1:0-15529 GCA_964538885.1 uncultured Nitrosopumilaceae archaeon | reverse complement strand
TGGCAAGCAGTCGTGCATACTCGTTGTTGTTGGCCTCTGCTGCAAGTGTTTTATCCAATGTCTCAATCTCATCTGTTGCAAATTGTATCTGCCTGGCATATTGTTTCAGTATGATGGTATCTTGTATGGATTTTAGAACGAGTGATTCCATCTGTTTTATGGCATCTAGGTGATACATTGTTCTTGCGTCTATCTTTTTGCCACAGGTGTCAAGCAGGCTGTGCGTTCGATTTATTGCTGTGATTCTGCCCTGCACAAGCTTTACGCGGTGCCTGACCATATTGCGTACTCCACGGACAGTCATATTTGGTACATAACACTTTGGTATCATATTCATCCTAAGAACCTGGGCTATCTTTTCTGCATCAACCTTGTCAGTCTTTTTTGCAGTCTTTGCTATGATGGCCATATGGAATGTGTTGGCCAGTTGGATCTCGATTCCTACAGACTCGAATACATCATATGTGATATGCCACATGTTGGCGGTGGTCTCACACGCAGCACGGCATGTTGATCCTTTTTTGAGATATTTGGCAGCCACTCCTTGTGCAAATTCCAATGCGTATTCTCGTGTGTTGGTATACTGTCCACGTTGGAGTATCTTTCCAGTTGAGCTCACTATACAATAGTCACACTTTCTCTTTCCAATGTCAATTCCAATGATTTCTTTCTTTCAACTCCTTGCGGATATTTGTTGGAACGAAAGCTGCATACACCTATCATGGCGCGAAGCCAACTTAGACAGCAGCTCGGACTGCCCCATTCAAACACAAGGGCGCTGAGCCCACTCATTTTTAGGGGTCGTTCCATCACAATAACTACGGCGGAGGGGTTATCATGTCTTCAAGTAAAGGATCTATACCATAGGGCAAAAGCTGAAAAGAAATATTCTGCTGTTCTGCGGCGCATGTACGAATCTGAATTACACAACATTCTATTTTACTATACAGATGTATACGATATTACTACACTCAAGTGCCTTAATAGATTGTATACGTCAGCACCATATCTGTACATTTCTGGAATAGTATAACGTAGAGCCAACAAACAATGCAAGTAAAAAAACACTGACCCATCATATTACAGCGCAAAATTAGTCAGATAAAGGGTGGAGAGAAATGGCAAGAAAGATAGTCAAACTTTTTCACATGTATACGGACATGGCAATTGCGAGGCAAATCCATTAAAGTTGGAAAACTGATTTAGGGCAGATGACCACATACGCCGATCATTACTAAAAACATAAAGGGATCTAGGGTTTGTAGCTGTGAGGGATGCCACATGAGCCTTGATCTCGGATCTTTGGAGGATGCAGTATTCCAGCTGGAAGAGTCCCTGGCCATATACAATCGAGAGGCAGCTAGGAATGATGCCGCATTGCAGAGGCAGCTGCGGTCAGCCACCATCCAGGCCTTTGAGTTTACCTATGAAGTTACATTCAAAATGCTCAAGCGGTATCTGGTAGAAACGGCCGCCAGTCCTGCAACAATCAAGGATATGACTTTCAACGAAATCGTACGAGAGGCGTTCGGCAAGAATCTGGTGTGCTCTGACGTGACTGTTTGGCGCAAATACAGAAAAAACCGAGGGACCGCCAGTCACACATACAACGAGGACAAGGCGCAAGAGATCTTTGAAGGAGCGGCGGATTTTCTGCTAGATGTACAATACACCTTGATCCGCCTCAAGGAGAAGAACGCGTCTGTTGGCTAGCCAGATCGACATATCTCCGGATCACATGAAGATGGTATACCACATTCTTCAAAAACACTTACAGCCCAACGTCAACGTATGGGTGTTTGGAAGCAGGGCCAAATGGACAGCGACGAATGCATCAGATTTAGATCTTGCGCTGGAAGGTACTGGCAAGATTGGATACGAAACCATTGACGCGCTGGAATATGACTTTGACGAATCCGATTTGCCTTACAAGGTGGATGTCATAGATCTCAATCAAGTCCGTGACAGCTTTAGGCAAATTGTAGACTCGCAAAAAATACCATTGATGGATAGAAATATTTTAGATAACTAGTGGTCTGCTTGTGTGATGTTGTAAATGTGGCGATGGGCCATCCACCTACAGAATTTACCTATATTACAACTGGTACAAGAATGACGTTCTTTCAAGGAGTCAAATTTTAACTATCGACACCTAATGTTTTCTACTCTGTACGGCCCAAAATAGTCCACAATTATCTTCTTTATCCTAGATGAACCAACTTTTCATACTATGGTTACGATATCTTACATGATTCTTTCTGATGATTTTTTATGATGTTGGCCATACATGCACTTTATTAGCAGACCAGCTAGATGTATAGCATGAACTCCACAAAGCCAGATCCCACAACACCCGATCCTAGATATAGTGAGAAGGCCATATATCCTGCTGGATACGAGCCCTCAATAGGAGACAACGACATAGGAGAAAAGCCTGATCCTACAATTAGAAATCAACTGCTAAACTCCATACTTCAATTCAAGCCTGATACTTTGGATGCAGTTCCCGTCAATACCGATCTGTTTGCTGTCATGTCCGCGCGGCGTTCCACCAGAAAATTCTCTGATAAGCCAATTGAGTCAGACAAAGTAGATAGAATTATCGCTGCTGCAGATACGGCTCCAACCGCAGGCAACTACCAAGGATTTGAGATATTTCTGGTGCGAGGGCCAGAGACAAAGAAGAGACTGGTGCGAGCCTGTAACAACCAACCATATGTTAACGCCCCACTAGTATTGGTGTTCTGCAAGAATCCCTCTCGCGTCAAGCTTGACTTTCCAGATTATATATTACGCAAATTTGCAATTCAGGACGCCACACTGGCAGCCGGGTACTCGCAACTAGCAGCTCAGGCACTTGGCCTCAGTTCCATATGGATAGGCATGTTCGACGAGCAGATGGTCATGGATGTAATCGACACGGATCTCGTGCCGTCCTCACTCTTGTGCGTGGGGTACCCAAAGCAGACAAAGTTTCCAAAGCCTAGGCGCAACTTGACTGATTTAGTGCATGTATTGTGGTGAACGTTGCACTGTTTTGTGCGCATCAGTCACTGCGTACACAACAGACATTTACAAACCAGAATACTGTTTTTTCCATACGTGGCATTCAAGCAAAGTGGGACAATTCTGAGCACTAATATTTTATGCATGTCTACTCACATTCAGCCCTTCCTAACACATTCATTGCATGTTCACACTGCCAAGTTAGAATTGTAATTTTTTGCGGATACGAAATAACTGCTAGCAGATCGCATGGTACTGCAAGTCAGTCTTTGCCCCACATTCTAAGCAGACATACTGGACAGTTTCTTTGCATCTGTTACATTTTGCATGAAAGTACATCGGTTTGGCACACTTTTGGCATGATCTTTCCCATCTACTCATCTAAGATTCTCCACCTTTACCCCAAACTTGAATTTGATAATTTGTTCTGAAATTTCCTTGCTCACATCTGGTATCGATATGTCTTTACTCAAACTGACAAAAATCACTCCCTCAAAGCAAGGAAACATAAATTCAAGTGTTGCTTCCCTGCAAATCATCGTATAGTCAAGCTGCCCTAGCTTTTTGTCAAATTCCATATTCATAGATAACTGGAGCTTTGACTGCATATGCAGAATTTCTAGTTCGTGCTTGGTCAGATTTTTTATCTTGTCTTCATCACGAAGCTGGAATTCCATTATTCTGCCATTTGAATTGATGAATGCCGAACAGTGAACTTTGTTGGTGATAGACAAGATATTGTTGCATAGAGAAGATACATTCAAACTTCGTTCCATATTTGGTACTGTCATCGTACTATCCTGATCCTAACAGTAGCTCGCGATAAAGCTCTAGACATTATTTTTGATAACCACAGTAATGCTATATTGGATATGATGAATATATGGCAATAAGAGGTATACTTGGTATGAACTGTTGTTTTTGAACTAGATATGTTTGCATCATTGTTGCTACATCTTGATGCGTCTGGTCTTGATTGGTGATCAACAACACCCACAACTACCATCATACTTGGATGAAAAACTGCATGTCTGAGCTTTTGTCTTATTACATATATCATAGATAGTATTTTCCAAGTACTGTTTATTTAACAATTTAATTGCATTTGCGGTGTGCCTTTGTGCCTACAAAGAAGCAAAAATTAGCATTTTTCACAAAAATGACAGTTTCCAATTTATGCAAAATATGATACACTGATGATCTGACTTGTGCGATCAAAATTGCGTCACAGTTTTTTATTTCATTCATATTGATTTGCAAACATGACATATATCTTGGTATGCTAGTTACCAGTCCACATTCTCTGCCACAACAAGTGAGATTCTGGGATATTCCGAGTTGTTCTTGTACCCCATCATTTCTGCCAGTCCGGTTGCATGTAACCACGCCAATCTTTTTGCAGACTCTTCATCCATCTTTTCCATCCCTGAAATATTGAGCAGTTTGAGTGTCTGTCTTGGCATCTTGACAGCTCTTTCCACAAGCTTTGTTGCCACTTGCAGTTTCTCTTTCCCGTCCCAATACTTTCCCAGCTTGTATCTCCCAGTCATTATGTGTGGTATTATTTTTAGCAGCCTGACACCGCGGACTGTTGACATCTCTGGAGCCAATCTTTCATAGCCGCCCTCCGTCTGGATTTTCTCCATCAGTGCGTTGAGGGCGCGGGCCTTTTCTTTTACATCATCTACGGTCTCTGCTGTACCCTTGATCACCACACTGATGTATAGAGTGTCTGCAAGTGAGGCATCTGTGGGGGGATCAAAGAAATAAGATGGCAGAAATGCCAGCTCTTTGTCCACCTCAAACCCGCATTTTGGATTCCTCTCTATATTAGAGTATTTTTCGCCTCGCGGGAAGCCGTGTACATATATCGCATCTTCAAAGTATACAAAATTCATAGGTGCTATGAATGAAAAGCCGTTCTCATCAACGGTTGAAATTCTCCCGATCCGCTCCGAATTCAGAAATTCGATCATTTTTTCTTGTGACTTGATCTTGGAACTTTCTCCAAAATTCATAGATGAAATATGATCTCTGACTTTATTAAGAATTCAACTCACAAGATACTGACACGCATCTTATTCAAATTAATACTTTGATAATAAGAGGGCCTCTGAATGTATAATAATCTAATGTGGTATTTGCCGAGTCACCAGTTCACTTTTCTGCAACAAGTTCCTGTACCTTCGAAGACAAGCGATCTAGCGCCTTTGATATCTGGTTGTCAATTGATATGGTCTTTGTTCTATAGGAATTTATCTTCTTTATACGGTCATCAATCATACGTCGTTGTTCTGCATATCCTGACGAGCCGACTGATGTTCTTGTCTCAAGTGATGAAGATATGTTGACAGTTTGAATAGTCTTTAAAACCATCTCTGGGTCTGCCTTAGTTCCCTTTATTGCTCTGGTAACCTCAGAAAGACTCAGCTTGCTGAGTTGTTTTTTGTCGTCGTGAGCCATCTGAACCAGTCTACCTACAATCCCATGTGCGGTTCTAAATGGAATGCCGCCGTATACCAATATCTCTGCTACATCTAGTGCAACTAGATAGCTCGACTCGGCTGACTTTTTCATACGTCTTTTGTTGACTTGAATGGTAAGTAGCATTGACTTTAAGATCAGCAGCGCGCTGATTGACGTACTTGATGCAGACCATGCTGCCACTTTAATTTGTTGTAGATCTCTTCCATAGCCGGATCCAAGTCCCTTGATTGTGGCAAGCACCATAGTAAGATTCCCGATGACTTGGGCCGTCTTACCTCTAGTCAGCTCAAGTATGTCAGGATTTTTCTTTTGAGGCATGACACTTGATGGGGACGTAAACTCGTCTGCAATCTCTATAAATGAAAATTCTGTGGTGGACCATATAACAAAATCCTCTGCAATTCTACTCAGATTGGTCATAAGTATTGCAACTGCCGAGACATACTCTGCCACAAAGTCGCGTGTACTGGTCGCATCAATCGAGTTCTCTACTATTCCATCAAAGCCCAATAGTGATGCCGTTGCGTGCCTATCAATGGGAATGCTTGTTCCTCCAACGGGCCCTGCTCCTAGAGGACTCTGGTTGACCCGCTTGAATGCAGAACAGAGACGCTCCAGATCTCGAAATAAAACGTCTGCCTGTGCAAGTAAATAGTGGGAGAACAATCCAGCTTGGGCCTGTTGTAGATGCGTATACAGCGGCATCACAGTCTTTGTATGATTTTGTGCCAGCGATATCAGGGCTTCTATGGCATCTAGTAGACATCTACATAGGATGCTTATATCATCGCGAATCTTCATCCTCATATCTAGTACAATTTGGTCGTTCCGAGATCGTGCCGTGTGCATCTTGCCACCGCTTGTAGCACCTGCCTTTTTGATTACCAGTGACTCTACAAGCTCGTGAATGTCTTCTGCATTTGATGTGACATCAAGCTCTTCTTCCTTCAACGATTCTAGCACAGCAAGTATTTTTCTTGCGTCAGTTCTAGTTAGAATCTTTTTGTCATGTAGCATTACAACATGTGCTTGACTTCCCAATATGTCATAAGATACTATTTCGGAATCATCATTTATTGATGAGACATAATTGAGTGTAACGTCGTTGAGATCCGTACCAAGACGAGAACGATACATCAACTATGGTTCTTGAATGGTTATATATAGCATCGACGCTTGTGCCGACATGAGTCAAGACATCAAACAGCTGCGTGTAAAAATCTTCGACGAGCTATCAAAGATAGTGGATCCTGAGATCAATACCACCATCACAGAACTAGAACTGATTGACGAGGTGGACATCAACGATGGCAATATACGAGTTGACCTGCATCTTACAAGTCCTTTTTGTCCTGCAGTATTTGGATTCAAGATATGTCAAGATATCCATGACAACCTTCTGCTTGTGGATGGAATAGATGATGTAAAGGTGAACGTTTCAAACCACTTTATGGCCGAGCAGATCAACAATCAGGTAAACAACAGCCCCAATCCTAAAAAGCAAGCTAGCTCCTAAATCCAAGCATATACCCACGCAACAATTGAATTCCCATTGCTGGATCCACTCCCTTGGGACACACCTGACTGCACGAACCAGCAAAATGACACCTCCATATTCCGTGGGCCTCGTCAATAATTTTCAGCCTGTTGTCCTTTCCTGAATCTCTCGAGTCTGCTACATATCTATATGCTTGGGCTAGTGCTTGTGGTCCCACAAAGGAAGAATCAGTTGCCATCGTAGGACATGCAGAGTTGCACAGGCCACACTTGATGCAGTTTGCAAATTGGATAAATTGTTCTAGCTCCTCTGGCGTCTGCCGAAACTCCTCCGCCGTACCTGCACCATCTTGAATCACATATGGCTTTATCTTTTTGTGAGTATCAAATAACCGTTCAAACTTGACTGCCAGATCCCTTATGATCGGAAAGTTGTGCATTGGTTCCACTGTAATTACATTCGAGTTCAATTCACTAATTTTGGTAAAGCATGCAAGTCTGGGCCTTCCATTTATTACCATGCCACAGGAGCCGCAGGTTGCCTGTCTGCACGAATACCTTACTCCTACAGAATGATCAAGATGTTTTTTTACATCAAGTATAACATCAAGTACTGTAGTCCATGCATCTACTGGCACTTGGAATTCTGCATATCTGGTGTCATTATCAGTACTTGGATTGAATTTGGCAATGCGCAGTGTGATTATTTGGGGGGATGACAGAGCTGTGGATGTCTCTTCTTTAGCCAATTTGTATACATGCGTCATCTACACCATCCCCATATTCACCATAAAGATCGTGCGCGAGCCGTAAGCAATAAGCCCTATCATTCCTGCAACACATCCATAAGATACCGCCTTTTCGTATACACGTCCCTGTTTTAATTCTAACAGGATGACACGCAGTCCATTAAATCCATGAACCGAGAGAAGGATCAGAATTATTTCCAACAGTCCCGCATATGGCAGAAACTTGTAGTTTGCCAATACACTCTCATATTCTAAGGACTCGGCAAACCCTTGCGTAAGGCGCATAAGTATGTGTACTGCCACCAAGCCCACCGCAGCTAGGGCGGTGCCATAGTGGATCTTCATTATGTGACTTTCTTTCATCTTATTCACCGAACATAACTGCCATTCCATACATCATGGCAATTGCCGCAAGTACTATTGCCGTATATATTCCAATTTTGTGCCTTGCATTCTGGGAAGCAGGCGTATACGGATAGTCTGGTCGTGTTGGCTTTCCCACACCTACACCACCGTGTCCAAGCATGACTCGTATGCCGTTGACCGTATGAAATACACACATACCTATTACAAGCGTCAGAAACAGGTGTCCTTCTGTAGTTTGCGTCATGGCTAGAAATTCATCCCATCCTGCCTTTCCCTGCAGGATTGTACTTGTCTCGTAGATGTGTGCCACAAAGTATGCCAGTAACCCCAGTCCCGTAAGTCGCATCAACCAGTACGCAATACGTTCTATACCATACCTTCTTGGATTGGCCATCCCGCCAACTCCCTCTTTGCGCTCGTCGTGCGGATTCATCTAGTACTTCCTCTCCACTGGTTTGTATTTGGTGATTGTTACAGGATGTGCCTTCATTATGGGTCCATCTGGGTCATGGTATGCAAGGGTGTGGTGAAGAAAGTTTTCATCGTCACGTTTTGTATAGTCAGTTCTGGCATGTGCTCCTCTTGACTCTTTTCTGTTAATCGCGCCAATCAACACCACTTCTGCTGTCCTCAACATGGAATCAAGTTCCAACACGTTTGTAAAGTTGGTGTTGTATTCTTTTGCTTTATCATCTACATGCTTCCATGCTTGCGCCTTTAGTCGGCGGATTTTCTTTAGGCCCTCAACTAAGCCGGCCTCGTTTCTAAATACATATGCATTCTCATTCATGGTGTCTGTAAGCTCTTGCCGTATTTCGTATGGATTGGCATCTCCGTTTCCCCGAAATATTTCATCGTAGATTCGTTTCTCCTCTACAGTGATCAGGTGGTATGGCCACGGGCTGTCAGGTACGCCCTTTTCTATATAGTCGACTGCAAGCTCACCTGTAACTTTGCCCCACACTATACATTCGGATGTGGAATTGGCCCCAAGTCTGTTTGAGCCATGGGTGCTGTTGCATGCCGCCTCGCCTGCTGCCCATACTCCCCTCAGTTCTGTTGCACCATCAATGTTTGTGTGTATTCCACCCATCATATAGTGGCACACGGGTCTTATGTCTAGTATGTCTTCTGCTGGATCAATTCCAGAAAACTTGATTGATATCTCCCTGATTCCACCCAATTTTTCCTTAATTATCTCGTCGCCAATGTGTCGTAGATCCAGCTTCATACAGTCAACACCGGTATCGTGTTTGAATCCGCGGCCCTCATTGATCTCAGTCATAATTGATCTTGAAACTATATCTCTTGGGGCAAGTTCCATCTTTTTTGCAGCATATCTTTTCATGAATCTCTCTCCTTTGTTGTTCAAAAGGTGGCCACCTTCTCCACGTGCACCTTCCGTAATCAGTATTCCTGATGGTAGTATGCCGGTGGGATGAAACTGGACAAACTCCATATCTTTTAATGCTATGCCTGCTCTGAATGCCATATCGAGTCCATCGGGAGTAGATGACAGTGCATATGTGGAAAAACTGTACAATCTGCCAGCTCCACCTGTTGCAATAATTAGTGCCTTACCTTTGATTGCATAGAATGTACCTGATGCAAGTTCGATGGCAGTGATTCCCATGAACCGTTTTCCATCGTGTATTATCGATGTTGCAAACCATTCATTAAAGTATTCTATATTGTCATACTTTTGGCATGTATCATATAATGTCTGCATCTCAAAAAAGCCCACTTTATCTGATGCATAAGTTGCTCGTGGGAAACTATATCCACCAAAGGCTCGCTGGTCGATCCTACCATCTTTGCGTCTAGACCATGGCATCCCCCAATTGTCTAGTTGCCGAATCTGATCTGGCATCTCAATGCATAGTCTTTCTACAACATCTTGGTCTGCAAGAAAGTCGCTTCCCTTTACTGTATCATATATGTGAGACTCGATCGTATCTCCTTCATCCTCAAAAAGTACTGCAGCCGTCCCACCCTCAGCAGATACTGAGTGGGAACGCATAACCTGCAACTTTGAAACTACACCGATCTTGATTTTGGGGTTTTTTTTGGCAGCCTCGATGGCGGCCCTGAGCCCTGCTAGACCTGAGCCGCATATTACAAGATCAATCTCTACGGATTCGACCATGTTCCTATCAGAATTTCTTTCATGGGGTTAAATATGTAGTAATTAAATCCTATATTTTTCCAATTTGTAGGCGATCAGGGTTTTAACTCTGCAAAGAGTTAATATATATCACTAGTGATATCACTAGTGATGCTTGAGAAATGGGCTCAAAGAGTCGGGAGTTCCATTCCGAGAGGATTCTCCAGATATTTTATTTTACAGCTGCTGAAAAACAAGCCCTATACGGGAAAAGAGATTATTGATTATGCAACAGATCAGAGTAACGGAATGTGGAAGCCATCACCGGGACTGATCTATCCACTATTGGGACGACTACTTGATGAAGAATTGATTGAGGAAGTCGGAGATGGCAAGTACCAGTTGACAGACAAGGGCATTGAGACGGCTGAAGATATAGACAAAATAAATGACATTGTCAAAAAGCAGTTGGATGTGCTTTTTAGACTTGGAAATGTGGGCAAGTTTGCCGCACTAGATCTACTTGACAGAATCACCACCGTGATCTCAATGCTCAGCTCAAATGTGGCAAACATGACAGATGAAGAAACTCAATCATACCGGAAATTTTTAGAGTCTGAGCTCAGCAAGATAGATGACAAGAAACCAAAATCAAAAAAGATCAAAGTAGACTAGCAGCATCACAGTATAATTATTTCTTATATTGATGTATGTATAAACAAAAGTATGAGGTTAGCCCCCACCTATACTGCTACGCATGAGTCCATTGTACCAACCAATCTGTTGTATAACATTTGAGACATATTCTGACCTCTTGCACGCCAAGTCATCATGCAGGTCATGAGTATTCCAAACATCTTCATGCCCTCTTCTGTTTTGAGTGAATGTCGCACGTTCCTTGAAACAAAACATGTTGATGCTGAAATTTTGTGTTGGACACTGACTGCCAGATATTGTACATGCATTTAATTCATCAATTGGTCTATATGATATCTTTTTACGCGCAAAGCCCGGCACAAGGTTTGGGTTTGTATTGTGATGGTAACCATTTATCTATACTGATGATGTAATATACGCGTATCGACTGTGTGAAAAAAGCCAAGAAATTTGTTGGGAATTCCGTTTATCATACGTGTATTATTTGATTAAATGAGGTATTTTGATATGATGTATTGAATGTGCTAATCATACTATTTAGGCTCTAAATTGCAGAACGCACATTTGATATCATTTTTAAAATCATAAATAATTCGTAATAATAGACCCAAATTATGAAAAACCTCCGAAGGCTACTAAGTGCCAAAAATCCCCTCGTTATTCCTGGTGTATATGATGCTATTGGGGCAAAGATGGCTGAAAAGACGGGTTTTGATGCCATGTTCCAGACTGGATATGGCACCTCTGCTACGCTCTTTGGAATGCCTGATTATGGATTCATCGGAGCTGCAGAGACAGTAGACAATGCAAGAAGAATATGCCGTGCTGTATCTGCACCAGTTATTGTGGATTCTGATACTGGATATGGCAATGCTCTTAGTGTATGGAAGCTTGTCAAGGAATTAGAGTCTGCTGGCGCGGCGGGGATATTTCTGGAAGACCAACGATGGCCAAAGAGATGTGGCCACATGCAAGGAAAAGAAGTTGTTTCCCAAGAAGAGTATACTGAAAAGCTTGGCGCCGCAATTGATGCAAGAAGCAGCAAGGATTTTGTGATAGTTGCAAGGACCGATGCAAGGGCCACAGAGGGATTGGATGCCGCAATTGAACGTGGGAAACAGAACAGAAAGACTGGAGCCGATGCCGTGTTTATAGAAGCACCAAAGACACTGGCTGAAATGAGGAAGATAGGCAAGTCAATCAATGCACCCCTAGTTGCAAACATGATTGAGGGTGGAAGAACACCGATAAGTTCATCACACGCGCTCTATAAGATGGGATTCACCATAATTCTGTATCCGCTGTCCGTGCTGTTTGCAAACACGTTTGCCACCATGAGTATTCTACAGGAGCTGAAAGACACGGGCACCACTATACGATCCAAACAAAATCTGACAAGCTTTGATCAGTTCAACGAACTAGTTGAACTTGCAAAGTTTCACAAGCTCGAAAAAAAATATGGGTTTTCAAAAGGCAAATAAAGAAAAAATGTCAAGTAAAGTGAAGTTATGCTGAGTTTCTCTTTACTTCGATTTCTATTGTCGAAACGTTTCTTGTCTTGCCATCTTGTGACTCTAGAGATTCAGAGCCAACTTTGATGTTGCCTATGGTGTATCCAGCATTTTCCGTTTTTCGTGCGATGATCTGAGCTACATCAACAGCACGACCAATGCTCATACCCCTAGCTTTGATGTTCACGACAGGCAAGTTTGCAAGCTGGATCAATGCCGATGTAACATACGCCATCAATGGCTTTTTGCCTATGAATATGGTGTCTCTGGCTTCAGTTGACATGCCACTAATAAAATTTAGGGATAATTTAAATCTAAAAAATAATTTTTCGCATTTTACCCACAATTGGCCAAAAATTGAACCGTTATTAACTATAAATATGATTTTTGAGATGGTTGAAGAACGCACTAGAAATACTGGATAAGGGAAGCAGGCAGAAGAAGATCTTGACCCTAGAGTTGCTGCAAGATACCAGTGACGTTCAGATCATACGAAAGATCATCTCCATGTTAGATGATGAGGACATAAGGGTCAGGGGGGAGGCATTCAGCTCTTTGGTTGCGAACACAAACCAAATAGCTGAGCATCTGATTTGGGGCCTGAACTCTGACAACAAAACTATCAGGGGACACCTCTCTCTTGTTTTGTCAAACAGGCGAGTCTATGAGGCAGTACCAGAACTCATCAAGCTTACATCAGATGAACATCCTATGGTGAGATCATGTGCATTGGGTGCACTGGGACATCTTGGGGATTCAGAGGCGGGTGACGCGATATATGGATGCCTGACTGATTCAGATATGGAAGTAAAAAAATGCGCGATACAGGCGGCAATTGATATTGGCTTGCCTTTGTCCGACAAGATGTTAAAAACCATTTTACTAAAAAAAGATCCCGAGGTTGAAAAGCTCATAGCTCAAGTAATAAAAGAACGATGATGTATATTGGATATGCAATGTCTGCGTGTATTTGTCAGGATGTGTGTTGACTCTGCTACCGCCCACGCCGGCACACCATTATCTGAATCTATCAAACTTAATATCAAGTTAAAACCGTACAATCTGTATACATGGCATCACTGTCGAATCCTTCATCTACTCCTGCTATCTCGAATCTTTGTGTGCTGGTTACGACACTACTGTTTCTTGTATTGGGTACCACTGAATTGGCTCATGCTGACAATCATGGTTTGGAGGGAACAATTAAGATTGGTGCACTAGTGCCAATCACGGGTGATGGATCCGGACATGGACAAGAGATACGTGTCACCCTAGATCTTGCAGAATCAGAAATAAACGAATATCTGCAGGAGATGGGGGCCGGGTGGGAACTTGAGATTATTGTAGAAGATACTGCGACAAATCCTGTCATGGCATTAGAAAAGCTTGCTGCGATTAAGGCTCATGGAGTAGATCTAGTTGTAGGCCCATATTCTAGTGCAGAGCTGCGCAATATTACAGGATATGCCACCTCCAATGATATGATGTTGATATCCTATTCCTCCATTGCACCGTCTCTGGCACTTGCAGGCGACAAGATATTCAGATTTATACCTGATGCCACCACGCAGGCACCCGTCAATGCACGACTATTTGAGGCGATGGGGGCAACTCACATTATACCTATTTGGAGAGGGGATACATGGGGAGATGAACTAGTCAAAGCCACCAAAGAGAGACTTGAGCTTCTAGGAGGAACCATCCATGAGGGAATACGATACAATTCTGAAGCTGTCGAATTCTCGACCGAAGCTTCACTACTCTCTGACTATGTAAAAGAACTTGGATCAGAGGTTGGTCGTGACAATATAGGCATTTTACTTTTAACATTCTCAGAAGGAGTCAATATAGCTCAAGCTGCATATCCGTATGAGAGTCTTGCTGGACTTGATTGGGTTGGAAGTGATACACTGCTTAATGTGGGTGGTCCAGACAGTGATCCCATCTCCTCCAAGTTCTTTGACTCACAGATAACTGTTACATTGTTTGCCCCACCAGAAAACCCAGTACATGATCGCGTTGTGGCATATGTACAAAAAGTAGTAGGTAGAGAACCCATAGTATATTCCCTTACAGCATACGAGGCCGCATGGGCATTTGGACTTGCATTACACGCATCTGATTCTACTGATTCTGATCTTGTTGCATCTGCATTGCCGGGCGTACTTGAAGAGCGTAACGGAGTATTTGGCAAGATTATGCTCAATGATGCAGGTGATCTTGCCACTAGTATCTATGAGATCTGGCATCTGGAGAACAACGAATGGATCCATATTGGCTCCTATAGCAGCGAGTCAGATAGCATATCGTGGATCGATGCCACTGCTCTTATGGATAAGCAAGAGAGTAGCTCAGATGTAGAGACTGGTGATGACGGAACTAGTACTATGGAGGGCGGAGGATGTCTTATTGCAACAGCCGCATTTGGAAGCGAACTTGCCTCTCAAGTTCAGTTGTTGCGTGAGATACGTGATGACACATTACTACAAACTGACGCTGGATCCTCATTCATGGATTCATTTGGTGCATTCTACTATTCATTCTCCCCCGCGATTGCAGACCTTGAGAGAGAAAGCCCAGAGTTGCGCGTACTGGCAAAGACATTAATCACTCCGGCACTATACATCTTGGGAATAATGTCTGTGGCAGACCCTAGCTCTGAGTTATCTGTGATAGTTTTTGGTGTGATGACTCTATTGTTGCTGGCAGGTATGTATGTGGTGATTCCCATAATTGCTCTTTATTTGACTGTGAGAAAGATTCATCGGAATAGTTTTAGTATCTGCAATGTAGATATGCCCCGACACAAGCCTTGACCTTCTGACTAGATCCCCATTTTCAGATAGAATGGTTTGCTCAATTTATCTTGATTGTGGACTATACCTGCTAGATGTGTGCTTGATGTCAGTAAGAGATGGCTGAATGACTGGAATATGCGCGGTCTAAATCATCGTATCTGCTCTGGGTTTTTTTTGCAATCAATTCCTAGAAAATCTGCAAACCGCTAAACGTTAATAACCATTTAAAAAAACTAACTCAATCAATTTCTGATTGTCGGGCCGGTCGTCTAGTCTGGTAGGATAGGTGCATGGCATGCATCGGATCAAGGGTTCAAATCCCTTCCGGTCCACCATCTACAGGGTTCGGACCGT
>CAZIHR010000031.1:0-14913 GCA_964538885.1 uncultured Nitrosopumilaceae archaeon | reverse complement strand
CAATGCAATTTGTCCTAGTTCTGGCCCTCATTGTCTAGATCTCGCGATATCTTGTTTATCATCCATCTATTTTTGTATCTTTTTAGATCTATACTAGGATCGTTTGTAGCAAATTCAATGTATTTTTGTTCAGGTTTTGTAGGATCCTTTCCTTATTTTATTTTCATCCAGTATTCTGCAGAATTCAATTGACCCTCCATCTCAACTGTGGATATGTCAGTTCTTGCATTGGCGCGCAAATTCGCGCAACGCAATTATAACATTGTGCGTGTTTCTACACGGCATCATATATGTCACGCCGCGCTTATCTAAAGTTCTGATGCAATCCACAGAAAAGAACTCCCTGTCAACAAGTATTAGATTCTGTTCAATTCCCAGATTTTGTATATTAGTTAGTGTTTTTTCAAGGAAATCAGGCACGGAATCGCCCACCTTCATATGAAATACAGCAAGATTCAACGATACAGTCTTGTCTACACATTATATCGTGATGTATCGCTCAAAGTATTTGGTGCCGTTTTCGTATTTGGAGCGCGTTATATTGTCGTTGGGCTTTTTACTATAGTATTTTATTTTGTGTATGTCAATTGCTATGGTAGGCCTCTTTGAAATTTGTCCATGTTGCTTTAACATGTCCAGCTGGCGGTACACTTGTGCTTCGAATGCAGATTGTGTGGTTTCAAGATCTGCACTTTTGAGCTTGATTGCAAACTATCTAACTGATGATATTACATTGCCGCGTGTAAATTTTCCAGCATTCGCGCACGCGCCTACGATGAAGTTGTGAACTGCCGCCTCCATAATGTCGTCATTCAGATATTCAGTGCCAAATATTGCATTATATCTGATGGACATGTGAATACAATGAAGAAACTTGCTCATCTTGTAGATGACATCTTGATATAATTGTGGGTTGTTTACCAATCTGATTGGTTTTGTTTCTTGACAATTCAAATCTTCTCAGTATTTCACTTTTTGATCCGTTTGCATTTTTACTGAGTTATCCTATTCTGAGGCACATTTGGGTTAACTGATGCAAAACTACCCGTGTCCGACCCATCCTTTTATGAATCCAATATCTGTTAGACTAAAATACTGTTTTTGTATTATCAACTCATGCTTACGGTGGACTGTCGAGATGTTGTATCCATAAAGAGCGAACTGCTGGTATATGTATCTGACCAGGTGGCAGCCATCCCTACGTTGAAGAACAACGAGTTTATTTTGTCTACATTTGATGATGATGATAGGCTTGATATAGATACAGTCATTGTTGCAATCAGAGAGTTTCTTGATTCCATTGGAGAAAGCACAAATTTTGCCGTAATATCGAATAACGATACGATATCAATCAGATCTCTTTCTGGCAAGCCGATTGAAAGAGAGTCTGCACCTACTCCAGAGATGTTTACGTGTCCGCACTGTGGATATGTAACAAGATATGAGGTTGATTATCAAAACCACACAAGAATACATTATCTATGACAGCTTTGTTATTTTGTAAAGGCAGCGTTCTCATCAGGCATACACTAGAGCTTGTGCGTAATCAATTAAAAAAATGCATAATCAAAGACATAGATAGCATAGGTGCAAAGTCTAATGTACAATTACACCATACTATGTGAGTCAAAGCTGTCAAAATAAAAAATTGTGTACAGTCGTGTGCATCAAAATAATTTTCAACCGTATTGCTCTTAATTCATTATTTTCTTTTTCCAACGATTATAGGTGCTATTTTGCCACATCTCCTAATATGGAAGAACAGCATACAAACACTTCTGCCACATATCTGAAACAATACGAGCACATGACTTTATTAGTACTCTGCCAGCATGTTCTGCATGACGGCGTCACATGTTGCAACTTCTATTTTCGCCGCCCGACTCATGGCGGATGGACTAGCCAGCATGTTCTGCATGACAGCGTCACATGTTGCAACAGTTTCCAAGGCTGAGACAGCCTGATGGGACGCGATTCTAGAGGAGATGTGCATCCCGAAGATGGGGGCGGGGTCTCTGAGGCATACATAGACACACATTATTTTCTAAGCATAGTATATGACGAAGGTGATTCACAGGATGCTCGATTGCTACTCTCACAGCTGGACAATAACGCATACCGCGTACTTGTGCCGCAGATAATACTTGGAGAAATTGTAGCAAAAATTTTGAAAAAATCAGACGCTAACAGTCTAAGAAATGATCTCGGGAAGCTTGGCGAGATATTTTTCAAATACAAAATAAGCGTATATGAATGCCTTCCCGGTACCAGCAAGAATACGCCGCGCATAATGCTGGACATGCAGAACCTTGATGAACGCCTGACGCCGAACGACACGATAATCCTGTCAGAGGTGCTAGCCGATCCCGACTCCAAGTTCTTTTTTACACGCGATAGCAACATACTGGAGAATCTGAAGATCAAGAACTACGAGCGTAGTATGTTTGAAAGTGGATCCAGAAATACCCACCTAAAAATCCGCGGATCCCTACAAAATACGTAATGCTTCCAGATCTGACAGTGTCTTTGAGACGCGCAGGTCCTCCTCCTCCTCGTCTTCTATATATTTGGTAATCTCGACCAGATCTCCACGATCCTTGTAACGTTCACTGCAACTAATCAAGGTGGTGGCAATCTCCAACCAGCGCTTGTCCTTGTCGCGTATTGCCTTGAGGAACCCCTCTGCATCAAACGATGCCCCTAGGGATGCGTCGTTAGCCAGCAGATACACATTCCCATTCCTTGCCATGCTGTAGTAGGTATTGGTAAGGGCACTAGAATAGGGCCCGCACGTGTAAACGTCATAGTCATATGGCAAGTCAAGCCCGAACTTCTTGGCCAGAAACACATACTTTTGAATAAGGAATCGATTTTCAAACTGGCGCTCCCCTTCTCCGTCTATATCAAATCGTATCATGTTCTCATCCTCCAGAAATTGAATGAATCTTGCCAAGCGCGAATCCGTCATGTGTGACAATTGGTGTGGCGACTGTTAAACGTTATTAATGACGGGCGGATGTGGTCTTGTGCCAGATATATTCTTCAATCCATTTGAATCCAATATGGCGTTTAAAATTTAGTATCAAATCAAGCACATATGTATGTCTTTGACCATCTACGGCCTTTTCTTTAATGTTCAGTATTAGGGAACCTGTGGGTTTTAGTACGCGATGCATTTCTACAGCTCTTACGGAGAACCAGTCTACATACTCATCTGGTGATATGCCACCATACGTATGTTTTCTAGCATCCGCATATGGAGGTGATGTCACAACAAGATCTACACTGTCTGATGGGAATTTATTCATTAGAGTTCATGCGTAATCAAAGAATGATATAGGATTTAGGCGTGATTTGACATGTCAAAACGTAATTGCGCATGTGATCTAATCAATATTGGTTTTAAATGAATTATTCTATTAAATTTGTGAAAACAGAATGGTTTGAAATGCGGCCTTTCCGCACCAAAGCAGAAACTTCAGAAGACAACATGTATTTAATTTTGGAGCATATACAGAAATTTTTGCTTGTCATATACCTTGATGATACTGTGGTGAGAATATTTGTAAGAACAGATACAAGAGAGCTTGCCACTTTATCTAATTTGGCAGGTATTGAAATAATTGCAACAGAGACTCCAAAACTGCATGGAATCAAACATTATCGAAAATATCTGCTAAAGAGGCACTGTGCTTTACCAATATCTCCAAAAAGAATGGACATCACATCGATTTATCGGGTGATTGGCAATCTGGTAGAGTCGCCTGCCTTTATCTCACTATATGCAAAAAAGATACCAATGTCCCCAATGATATCGTCGTATATTTCTACATTGAGTCGAGGCGAGGATGCAGAAGGCATCATGAGATACATCACACCATATTTATTGACGAGTACACCTACTGCAAAGAAACCATCTGCAACAAAGACAGAAAAAATCAGACTGGCAAGAGAAAAGATTGCATCTCGCGCTTTATTTAACTGTAAAATTACCATAGGTGCCCAGTCAAAGATGGATGCTGATAGTATGGCAGGTATAATGCCATCTGGCGCATTCTCATCTAGACACATCAAATCAAAGGATTTAATTGGTCAGATAAAGGGAAATGTAAACCCTCCCACATTTGGGGCATCTAAATTCCCCGTACTAAATGCAGAAGAGATAACTGGATTTTTGAGATTTCCTACAAATGAAGATATATCTTCAGTCGAATTTGAGATTGGCAAAATACCATCACAGTCATCTGGTCTTGAAGAAGACACTATGGAAGGCTGGGACGAATCCAAAGATGAGATTGATGATATATTGAAAGAAACAGAGAGGGTATAATGGAGTTTGTCATGTGTGTAATCGCTGGAATCATAATTGGGGCTGCAATTATGACTGCAAGATGTAATAGTACATCTGCAAGACATGCTTTAGACAATATCAAATTTGAAAGCAACTTGTCGAAATTGCAAAAAACTTGAGGTGGAAATTCATGATTTCATTTTACATGTGAAATAATTGTATTTTTACTCCCAGAATCATCCTTTGGTAATGTAAATAGAGCTCCTATCAGTTTCAAATTGGTATAGTCAATCTCTATTTGTTCTGAGATATTCTCCTCCTCAACTCCTATTCGCTCTCCAATATCTTCAATTCTACTGAGAAACTGTTCCAAGTTACTATCATCATTATACCTATCTACCATATCTTTGAGGTCATCCTCCCATGCCTGCAACTCTGTCCTCTTTGCTATCTTGTTTACTTTGTGGATTCTCTCCGCATCTGCCTTGCCTGTATTGAATATATCACTGAGTGTGCGCTTTACTTCCTTTCGTATCTTTTCATATGAGGTATTACTTTTATTCCCGATGTAATTCTTTAGCTTGTTATCATTTAGTTTTATTGCCTCTCTTGCCTTTCTGTCTATCTCAAGTAATTGCTTGAATGACTCTGATGGATCATCTTTATCCATGGGCATATATGATGGCTCATCTTGATTGCATCTTGCCTCATTTACTGCATCATATTCGTTGTCTGGCACATATGCTAAATCTTTGCTATAATCATATATTACAAAATAGACATGTCTGTTGGGTTTCTCTCTCAAATATGCCAATATGCATCTTTTACTGCTTCCTGCCTTGCCGCCCCTTCTCCCAATGGGCATTGCTTTGAGCTCTTCTATTCCTATTTTTTTTACATATTTGGAAATCTCGTTGAATGGTGTATTTGCAGGTACTAGTTCGGCATCACGACCCATCTGCACTATTATTTCTGTTGCCGACTGACCTCCATCCCCTAGTATCTTGAGTCTATCTTTGAGGTGTCCATTGTACTGTTTTGGTGTGGGAGTCTCCCCTAAAAGTTCAGCATCCAGTCCAATTACCTTGTCTACTGTATGTATTTTATTGAGCAACTTTCCCATCAACTCCAATATTCCATCAAGTTCCTTGTCAGGGTAACATGCCCTAGAGTGGACAACATCGTACTTGCTTGTGAGCCGGTCTATTCTCCCTATTCTCTGTACTATTCTCATGGGGTTCCACGGCAAATCATAATTTATGACATAGTTACAATCTTGTAGATTCTGGCCTTCTGCCAGTACCTCTGTTGATACAAGCATGTCTATTTCTTTTTCTATATTTCCGTCCTCAAGATTTGACTCTGGGGCAAATCTCTCTATCAAATTGGTTCTGGTACTAGTCTTTGTATCTCCGGTGATCAACTCTATCTTGTTTTCTGGAAACATCGTTAGAAGCTTGTCTTTCAGGTAATTGGCAGTCGTGGTATATTCTGTAAATATGAGAATCTTTCTGCTCTCTGAAAACAATGCCTCATCTTTGATTATTGTATCTCTCACAGCTTCGAGTTTCTTGTCTGCTGTTACTTTGCTTATCTCCTCTTGCAGCTCTTCGAGTATATCTAGATCTTTTGATAAATCACTTTTGAATTGTTCTATATCGTATTTTTTGCTAATTGGTTCAATGTCTGATTTCTGTACTTCTTTGAGTATGAATTCATCTAGCTTATCTTCATCCAAATCACCTCTGTTACCTTTTGCCAATATTTTGTTTAGTTCACGTACTTTGACCATCCTGCCTTCATTTACTACTTTTTGAATATGCTGGTACAGACGTATCTTATTCTCAAGACTTGTCTTGACTGCCACCACACTGCTCTCAAATCTCTTTAGTAGTAGAATTACCTGTAGATGCGCAAGGACGCGGTGTTTTCTCTTTTCTTCATCTGGAATTTCTGTATTGTATTGTTCTATTCCGTAGGGGGCCATGGTGAGCTTGTGCATGTCATCTAGAATCCTCTGAAAGACATTTCCATACAAATCTGCCAAGGAATAGTGAATTGGCGAGTATTCGTGTTCTGGGAATTTGACAGGATTCCCATTTATCGTATCTTCAGGATATACCTCTTTGATGTAGGATCTGGTTCTTCGCACCATTATTCCATCTAAAAGTCTCTGTATCTTTTCGAGTCCTGCTGCAAGTCCACCCTCTTTGTTTGCCGCGTCTCGCATGTGCTGGTACAAGCTGGGGATGCCCAACTTCCAAAAGTATTCGTCTTTGTTTTTTGTAATTATTCTGATTTGATGGTATAGATCCATTATTGAATTGTTAATTGGAGTAGCAGTCAGTAATAGTGCCTGCTTTGGTTTCCCGCTGGCCATTATCTTTGCTAGATTCTGACTGCGGTTGGCATTCTTTGAGCGAAAGTTCTGCGATTCATCTATTAGTACAAAGTCGATTTTGTCATATTTGCGGGATTTATCAAGTATCTCTTTTCTGCCAAGCATCTCAGTTGATATATCTTCACTGACACTCAAGCTTGCCTCTTTTAGTTTTTTCTCCCACATTGATTTTAGTACCTGGGATGGTGCAATTAGTAGCACCTTTCTCTTCTCTTTTAGTATCTTTTGGCGCAGTATCTCCATGCCCATGTTTGTTTTGCCAAGTCCTGTTGCATCAGAGATCATGGCTCCCTTATACTCAGATATGATGAATAGTGCTGTTCTCACTGCATCCTTTTGAAATGTTGTAAGATCTCCCTTGTATTCTGGGTCATCCGTATCTGGTATTAACATGTCTCTGTATCTCTCAAAGATCATCTTGATGTAGATGTTGTATGGAGTGTCAGGCTTGCCAAACTTTGAGGATTCAAGCAGGTCTATTAGATCCTGCTTTGTATCTTTTGCCAAATTCCACATTCTCTCAAACCATTCTCTTGTGGTGTCTACCACCCCCGGCTGGTATAATCCGGCATTCAACTCAAAGTTTCCAACCAGTCCTCCAGCTGTAAAGTTGCTGGAGCCGATAAATACAGAATAGTCCATGATATAGCACTTTGAGTGATTGAATTTTGTGGTGCCGAGTCTTACCTGTATGTTGTCTCTTTTTAGTATGGATATCAGCGAGCTTGTATCTGACAAAGTATCAATTGATAGTTCCTCGTCATTCAGGGCGGTCTTGAGGGATACTGCATCCTCGCTATTTCTTTGCACTATATCTTCAAATGTGTCATCTGGTAATAGTGCCTGCTTGCCTAAAAGCAGACGCATCTTATAATTGTCTTTTTTAATTGCCTCATTTATTCTATCTTTTAGTAATGCGTATCCGCCCACATTAAAGTAGCCTGTAGATATGTCAAGCTGTGTAGTTTGTGGAATCTCCGAATTTAGTATATCTTGCATTGTAATATTTTCTGTTATATTGTCGATGATGTCTCTTTTGATTCGGCTCATTGTATCTTCTCAAATAGTTCCAATGCCTTTTTGCGCATCTCACCGTAGAATCCCTTGATGTTTTGGTTGTTCCACGTTATGGTGTCTTGATTGTATAATGCTGGGTTATCTTTGAATAACTTGAATGATTCCAGCATACCTTGATATTCTAGTTTGGTTAAATTGTATGATTTTGCTACTATTACATCTATCTCTGATATAGTTTTGATTCTCTCTGGGATTGTCAGTGGTGTGTTTGGTATCCGCATTGTTTCGGCAAGTCCGGCAAATTCGGGTGTGCCTACAACGAGTTTTGCAACTAACTTTGGGATTTTACTATCGTTGGGGGGGGGGCGACAGGGAGTTTGTTTATGATTTGAGGGATGTTAACTTGAGCTATCTGGCGTGCTATAAAATCAAATGGTATGGAATTGAATATTCCGCACAGGTATAGCATCTTTTGCATGTATGTATGATCTAGTAGGAGATTACCATCTGATTTTATCATTATGGTGTTCATTGTATAAGTATGAAAAGTTTTAGGCGGAAGTATCGTGGCAATTACTGTCCTCATGTTTGTAGGACTTGATATATCACGAAATACCAGTCTATACGAATTATAAAACTCGATATGTTTTTTATTATACTTTGGTTTGTTCTCTCGTTTCAATCCTGCTCTATATTGTACTGTAAACTTTGGTGTGGACCATACATGATTATACTGGTGGATTGTTTTTCCTTCGTGGACGGGCCAGCCGCGGCCATCCTCTTGGAATAGATCCGAGTCGTTGGTTTTGTCAAACCCCCTGGATTGTCCTATTGTTGTATTGTCTCCAAGACAGTCACGCAATTTTGGATACTTGTACATCTTGCCAAGTATCTCTGATGTGTCGCCCCCAATACTCTCTGGTATTATGAGCGAGTCTGGAAACATTTGTCTGATTTTTTCCTTTGAATGGGTGACAAATTTGTCTGGTTCGTTATTGTTATCCTCTAGTGAAGATAAATTATGCAAATAAAATCCTGCACTAAACTCATCTGCACCGACAGAGTCTCTCAGAGTAAGTAGCATGAACCTGTACATTCTATGAATGTTGAATATCTTGTTTCTATTCTCAAATACGTATAGCGATATTATATCTCTGTTGAGAATCTCACTTCTTATATCTACAGAACCATTTGATGATAAAATCTGTGATGGCAGTACCATAGATATGATGCCACTATTTGTTAATAGTTTAATGGATCTTTCAAATATTAATTTAGAGAGTTCTTTGTGTCCTGCTCCTTGTTTTTCATATGTGGAATAAAAGCTGTTCTTTTCTTTGATCTGGTTTTGATATATAACGTATCTCTCTTTTATGTCACTATCTTGTAATAGTTTGTCTTTTTTCTTGTTCTTTTTCGGCTTGGGGGACAGGGCTCGGAACTCTGGACTATATGGCGTAAAAAACTCATCATCATCTGGCTTTACTTTATCCCATGGCGGATTCCCTAAAATGACATCAAACCCACTTCTCTTATCTGTAAATGCATCACGAAACTCTAACTCCCAGTGAAAGAATTTGAGTTTCTCAGATAGTCTCTTTACTTTGCCGCGCGCATCCTCTAGTATTTTTTCTTCATTTTTGTCATATTTGCCGAATCTGTGAATGAATTCCATTTTTGATTTCTTTGGTAGTATGGTATTATCCATATATGATGCTGCCAGTGCATCAAGTATTTTCATACTGGGCGAGATACTCTCTCTATATTTTCTATCAAGATCCTCGCTGCGATGCACCTGCGATATTGTAATGTCAGGACTTGCTGCAATATCTTCCAACATTTTACTATAATTATCTGCCAGCACCCAATCATCCAAGCTCCGATTTTCCCCACCTGCCAACTCATCTAGAAAACACCCAATTGTCGAGTCCCCTGATTTAATGTGGTGATCCATATATGTGAGAGGTACACCGATTGCAAACGAATCCAACCACAATGAAAGCTTTGCTATTTCAACTGCCGTATTATTCAAGTCAACACCAAATATGCACCGCTTCATTATGCGGCGCTTCAATAGAATGTCGTGTGTGAGCAGATTTTCATCAACTGTAATATTCTTTTTTTCTTGCTCGTCTACTATTGTTTTTCTATCATTTTCTAGTTCCTCAAGTAGCGGATGTGATGGATTTTCCTTGAGGATACCTGTGGCCCACGATGTCAGACGATTGAGTGCCTCCACAAGAAAGTGCCCGCTTCCCATGGTAGGATCAAGTACCTGAATATCCAGCAGACGATCCATACATCTTGCTTTGTTAGAATTATTTGGATTACTTTGGTATATCTTGACATCTTTGGCAACAAGCTTGCTTCTATATTCTAGTACCGGTTCCAACCCCTGCTTTACCAGAAATTTCACAATCTCATCAGGGGTGTAATAGCTTGCCGTACTTTTACGTACTGCAATGCCGCCTTTTGATGCTAGATAGAGATCATTCTTTTTGTAGGAATAGTTTGATTCTTTTGATGTCTTCACTTGAATTATTTTTTTGCCCCTTACAAGCAGCATGATGTCGTCTCTTGCCTGCTGTATTGTAAACTCTATAACATTCTCCAAGATATTTCCAAGGTGTCTGACTCCCAAGCTGGCATAATCTATGGCATCCCCGTTGCGCTCTAGTAGGTCACGCATGGCAGGCACAAGCCATCTGTTCTGAATTTTTATGCCATCAATTTTTTCATCACGTTTGAATAAATTTCCATTATACTGTGGCAGATTGTTCTTTGGACTCCCATTCCGAATTCCATCAAATAGTTCTAGTAGATATTTCCAACAAGATTGCTCTTTACTATTTGATTCATGCCAGTCAAGTTTGTTTCGCATCTGTCGTAGTGACATCTTTGCATAATTTTTATCAGATACGGGAAGTAGATTTCTTGATTCGGCATATGCCACAAACCACACTCTGTATATTACTTTTAACGCGGCCTCTTTGGCAGAATCAAGTTCTGCATCCCCAAATACGGTCTTCATATTGTGATTTAGGATGCCCTTGGCTAAACTCAACATTACTCCATCCTGACTCATTATACGAGATGCCAAATCTTCTTCAAGCTGTGTGGCAAATTCCTTTCCCTGATCAAAAAAATGATCCATTTTGGGCTTTTCTCCTACGTAGGAGTCATACCCGAATATCACAACTAGATATTTCAAAATCCTATCTGATGCCTCGTCAAGATTTATCTCAAAATAATTAGTACTAGATGCAGATACCCTGCTGGTGTAGAGTCTCCACTTTGTACCATTTGTGAGTATTACCCATCTGTATTTTTTTAGCTCAGAGACTGCACCATAACTCGGAACTACATCCTGGTTTTTACGTATGCTGAAATTTTGTTGCTGTGTGATTATCATCTTTACCACACCTTTTATAGAATCTGTATGCCACCCAAGATTCTCTACAAGTTTCTTTGTATCATTTACAGCTTTACGTAAAGTACTGGTATCTACCTCAATTTGTATATCATCAAATATGCGATTTCTCAGATAGTGCGTAGAAAACAGTCCTCTATTCTCAAAATCTCCTGCCATGTTTGGTATTATATCTATCACATTGTCTAGATACGCGTTAAGCTCTAGCTCGTTTTTTGCAGTATCTATATTTTGAGATTTCAATATGCCTGCTATTCTGAATTGTTCATCATCACTCTCAAGTGGAATGGTGTGAGATTTACTCATTGTCTTTATGTGCATCTCTTGTAGTTCTGTGGCAATTATCACGCATGTATCAAAGTTTTTTGCCATTTTTTTGATGTCTGAGGTATTTTTTGGGCCCACCTCTACCAGAAATATTGGTGCATCCTTTGACTTTGAGTTGTAATTAAGAATGTAACAGTCCCACCCCTCAATACTCATACTGCGTTTCATGTCCAGTGATACGCCAAGCGATGATAGAAGCTGCATCTGAGTGCCCATTTACATATACCTCTGTGAATTTATGTAAATGAAATCCTCCATTATTATGTCATTCAAGTTACGCCTGTCTACTCTTATCTGCTCTAAAATACCGTGGAATGTATTTGCAGTCATCTAAATCTCCCCGTGTGATGACTTTATCATATTTTGAGATAGCATTTTATGCAAATAAAAAGACTATTACAAACTGTTGTGATGTCATTCTGATACATTTCAATTCACTATACCATTTTGTGATGAAAAATACCGTCTTACTCTATGTAAGACATTTTATCACGTGTCTTATTCTACATGAGACATTTTTTATGTGTACAAAAACAAAACTCCCTAGCACCCTACGTGGTAATATACTGTTGAATTACAAAAACTATGACTCCTTAGCCAATCCATATGGCTCCTTAGCCAACCCGGAGGAGAACTCCTCACTGCACCAGACCACGTAGGAATATTCTTATTATATTCTCTAAACTTTCAAAATGTCATTTTTCACAATTTCTGTCTTATTTAGAACAAGACGCTTTTTCGACAATTTTCAAAATATCAACACTAAACAATTTTGAGCCAACCTAATACAAAATCACCAACTATATTTACAAATCAAAAAAACCTTAACCAACCCAAAGCCTACAAATCAAAAACCAAATCATACAAAGTCAAACCTGAATCACCACACTATTCAATTTAATCTAATCACACTGCCCTCACACCATAACTGATGATGCCATACTTTGGCGAAACCCACAATGTGGGTCTTATGGAAAAGAAAAATTTTGAATGGTTCCCGCGTATCAAGCGCGAATTTGAATCTGATCCCGAAGATAAGGAAATCTGGTGATGGGTCATCCCATTTTTTACTAAACTGTTTTTGAATGCACAAGTGTGCAAACTCGGTCATTATACGACCAAAAATTGATGAGGGCAATGATGAGACAACGATTTTCTGATTCTATGATGAATCAGCTATTAGCTGAGCCCTCATCAATCATTCTACTAATTACTAACTTATCAATCTAGCCATCCTGACGAGTCCCAAATGGACGAAACCATACTTTGGTCGATGGCAAACATCATTTCTCACGAAGAGTGGATCTCAAACCTCGTTTATGGAAATCTCCCCGAAGTTGTGGCCCTCAACAATGAAGAGGAGCATCTACTATCTGGATTAGAGGTCGAGTAATATCCACCATTTTTCCCCTTCTATTTTTTTGTGACCTGACAAGCTTTCCAAACCGGCAATATCCGCAAGGACTGACAGGCAGGCTGATGTGGGAAAGCAAATTGATGAGGGCGATGATGAAACTAATTGCTTCTGATTCATCATATGATGAAGCGTTGACTATCTGAGCCCCCATCATACATTATTCCAATTTACTAACTTATCAATCTAGCCATCCTGACGAGTCCCAAATGGACGAAACTATACCTTGGTCGATGACAACAAAAACTACACATAGAGAAATAAACATCGAATCAGACACTCTTGCCAAAACTTTTGATGAAATGGCCCTTCATCAGAAAGTTCTTGAAAGTGGAGATTGTGATTTGAATGGCTTTCTCTACTCGGTTTTGTACCGCACACCCCGCAGAATGGTCGAACTTGGAAACTATCTCATATTCGTGACTG
This sequence comes from uncultured Nitrosopumilaceae archaeon, assembly GCA_964538885.1. Lineage (GTDB taxonomy): Archaea > Thermoproteota > Nitrososphaeria > Nitrososphaerales > Nitrosopumilaceae > JAPOPJ01. The sequence continues at coordinate 1,607 of CAZIHR010000031.1, read as the reverse complement.
AAAAAGAGATTCAAAAATACATCGATGGCGACTACTTTTGGTGCAGACGTAAATCATTCTTCCAAAATCTTAACTTTCTACGTCTCTAATTTTCCCTCTTCTTTTTTTGTGACCTGACAAATCAATTCAAACCCGCAATACCTCGAAAGAGGCTGCCAGGCAGGCGAGTGTGGAATGATATAATGAATGAACCAAAAATGAATAAAAAACTTGTTCGGAATTTGTTCATTGGTGGCATCATCACAATGATTTTTGCAACCATAGTCTATGTGGTTCCATATGTCGGTGATGAACATTCACCAGTGAGTGCAAGGGGATCTCACAATACAGCAGATACACTAGCACAAGACATCAAATCAGTTGCCACCTCTATACAAAACGACAATCACACAAATGCAGAATCCAATAGTTCTACACCATCAGAGTGGACACGTCTTTCACAAGACTTTGCTCTACCACTGATGAATATGGTAAGTGCGAATAGCATTGACAGAATAGTCAATCCGCAGACCATATCCATTGCTGGTAATCAATATCGTCTCTCACTGATAAATGGACTTGATACTGCATACAACAAACTACATCTTTTATGCCCTGTTGGGACTATAGCCATCTATCAAGTAGATGGTTTACTTGCTGGTCATGCTAAAGTATGGTGTACGTGGAAAGTAGAACCACCATCATACATATCAAAATCAGAAGGTCCTGAACCACCCCATCCGGCAGTCTCCATTAATGGGATTCTCGTTGAGGAAGACTATGCTGTTGCTGACCGCAAAAACAGCAGTTTCTCATATCAACAATGGGCAAAACGTATTGGTTGTTGATCCCAAACCCCATTATTTTTTGTGACCTGGCAAGCTTTCCAAACCAGCATTATCCATCAGGACCGACAGGAAGGCGGGTGTGGGAAAGCAAATTGATGAGGGCGATGATGAAACTAATTGCTTCTGATTCATCATATGATGAAGAGAGTCAGTTCTGAGCCCCCATCATACATTATTCCAATATACTAATTTATCAATCTAGTCATTCTGATGAGTCCTGAAAGGACGAAACCATACTTTGGTCAATGACTACACTAACTACAATTAGATGTAGAGATGGCAAATTAGAAGTTGCCGAACTTGATGGAGGTTGTGGATCTCTTACTGACAAAGAAATTCGAAAATACATCAAGGACAATTTCTTTTACAACAGACGTGAAATGTTCATCCATAAATTTAAATTTCTACGTCTCTAATTTTTCCCTCTTTCTTTTTTTGTGACCTGACAAATTCATTCAAACCTGCAATACCATTTTGGCTGACAGACAGGCCGGTGTGGGATGAAATTGATGAGGGCGATGATGAATGAAACGACATCTGAGATTTCTGTGAAGATACCTCATACTACGATATCTGAACCCTCATCATTACTATAATTTACTAATTTATCAATCTAGCCATCCTGACGAGTCACAAATGTACTAAACCATACTTTGGTCGATGGCAAACATCATTTCTCACGAAGAGTGGATCTCAAACCTCGCTTATGGAAATCTCCCCAAAGTCGTGGCCCTCAATAATGAAGAGGAGCATCTACTATCTGGATTAGAGGTCGAGTAA
>CAZIHR010000030.1:0-22948 GCA_964538885.1 uncultured Nitrosopumilaceae archaeon | reverse complement strand
ATATGATATTACTGGGATCTTTATCTTTCGGTCTGCCTCATCTTCTAATTTCCTTGATCGACGCATATGAGATTACAAGGGGCGACACGGCAAGGTGCTTATCTTTATGGACAATGCATCCTACCACAGCAAGGCAAAGCTTAGGCAGCTTACGAAGGACACGGGCGGGGAGATGCAGTTTGAGTTTATTCTGCCGCGCACTCCTGAGCTGAATCCCATTGAGACGCAGTGGATCCCCCTCAAGGGCGCCATGTCTGGAATTATAATAAATGACGCCGCGGACATGTGCAGGAGAATCAGGGCCGCCGTCAGAAAAAAGACAATTCCAATAGTAATGATTCGCGATTGTTATACCGCGTGAGTGCGTCGGCTCTCAGTACATGTTGGATCCATCAATGTATGCTAAGGCACTGTGGTAAAGTATGTCTGCACCATACTCATTTTTCCCTAGATCGTTCATATTCAATTGATATTTTGTCAAAGTAGAAAATTTTGATGTAGTTACTCAACCCATTGTATGATCTCAGGATTACGCAGTCCATCATCAAGATCATTTACTATAAACAAAAAAACGCGATCAAAAGATCTATTGCCAGATATGGTTAACACAATGTGAAAATGAGGGAAAACAGCTCAGGGCCAAGATAGTAAAGCTTGAAAGGAATAACTCAAAGGTATGAATTCACGTAGTTTAGCTCGCCATTAGAGGTATTTTGCCATCTCCGCCAGGCGGTCTAGCCCACTACCCTTTCATGTGGTGATGTAGGTGAATATGTTGCCCATCACGTCCGTGGTGTTTGTGGACTTCATCCCGCCACGTATCTTCCTGTGCACCGCAACCTCGCGCAGTCCGCGCTCCGCCGCGTTGTTTGTCGGGGGGACGCGCGGATCCAGCACGAACGTAAAGAGGTGGGGCAGCGCGTTTTTTAGCTTGCCCATGAACGACCCGAGCAGCGGGCTGCCGCCGTATCTTGATATCAGCCTTTTTATGCGCAGTGTCAGCAGGCCGTGATCCTTCGGCCGGTTCCGGGCGGGCCGCTTCTTTTTGGCGTCGTGGAATATGCGGCGCAGCAACCCCAGCACGCGGTGGGCGTCCGCGCCGTCCTCGTTTCTCTCCGATATGTGGAGCGCCTTGACGATGATATGGGACCAGCACCGCTGGAGTTTCTCCAGTATGCCGTACGGACGCCACCCGTCGCACACCATGGTGCCCCTCCGTCCGGGGAGCAGCTCGCGTATGACGCCGGCCCTCCGGCTGTCCCATATTGCAAAACACGCCTCCCCGGTGGCAGGGTTGCAGATTATCCACACCCAGTACAGCTTGCCGCTGACGCTGTACGATGTCTCGTCCATGTGCAGTATGTCCGCCCTCCTGAGGGACGCGAGTATGCGTCCGGCAGGCCTGGCCAGGCGTGATCCGACCCTGGCCAGTATGTTGCAGACCGCGCCCGTGGATATTGAAACGCCGATGTCCCTCTGGCTGTTGTTCGAGATCATCTTGATCGGCATGCGTGACTCGTATGATGATACGACGTCTGAGATTACCCCGTGGCCGTGCTGCCCCCGCTTGGAATGGCACCGTTCGTGTCCGGCTCAACTCCACCGCGTCCGCATCCCGTGCACTCGCAGGTGTTTATCGTATGTCGTATAGTATCCACCTCTATCGTTACCTTCCTGTCCGTGATGTCCCATATCCTGCTGCGGGTCGTCCGGAGTTTGTCGGACCCGCAGTCGGGGCATTTTTTCGGCGTGTGATCCTGAAATTTCGTGGGCTTTGGCTTGCCGGTCCGGCCCTGATGCCCCTTCTGCCCGCCCCGGCTTCTCCCCGTCCCGCCGCCGCTGCGTTTTTTTGTCTTGGACGAGGGCAGTTTCTTTGAGGACGGCGTGCTAGGGTTGTCGTACGCCCGGAGCATTCCCTCAAGCCTCTTTATGGTGTCGTGCATCTCTGCCATGGCGCGGTCTCTTTCCTTAAGCTTCTCTCCCATCAATTCGACGGTCTGCCTTAGCTTGATATTTTCAGTCTTTAATTGCTTGTAGAGTTTTTTAAAATTGGTTTCTGTCACGACTGCCGTCTGGTTTCACTGGCATTTAGATCATATTGTTAAAATCTAGGCACGACGTGAACCCATACAAACTAATCTTTAGATAGGAGGGTTACTGATTAGACTCCTTCCCCTCTTCCCTATGACAATCCACACGTAGCTGCTCCCATTCAGTAGTTCGTACGGCGTCTTGTCTAGGTTAATTTTCATATAGGATGCGGACATAGGACAGACATGTCCAGTCACGTAAACCCCTTCAGGCCGGGTTCGGGCCTGCAGCCCCCGTATCTGGCAGGAAGGGACGGGGAGCTGGCAAGGTTCTCTCAAATGCTACAACAGATGCAGGAGGGACAGGTCCGCAACCTTATGGTGCAGGGCTTGAGAGGTGTGGGAAAGACGGTCATCTTGAAAGAGTTCGTCAAGATATGCACCGACAACAAATTCCTCCCTGTTACACGGCTACAATTCAGCAACAAGCACTCGGATCCCGCAGAGTTCACCCGGGCACTACAGCACGATCTGGACAGCACCATGAGAAGCCTCTCCAGAGTAGAAAAGACAAAGCAAAAGCTGCAGGATGCCGCCAGGCAGATGAGGCCGCAAAAGATCGACGTCATGAGGGTCAGGTGGGAATTCAAGCACGACCCTGCCAGCCGCATGCCGCTGGAGAACCAGATAACCGACTATCTGGAAAAATGGTGGAAGGTCGTACAGGAAAGCGGCTACAGCAGGATAGTGCTTCTCTTTGACGAGTTTCACATGATCAGCGACGTAAAGCCCAACAACTGATACATACTCACGGACTTCATCGGCGCGGTAAACGAGATCCAGTCCAACGGGTGCAGATACTCTCTTGTCTTGTGCGGCCTACCCACCCTCATGCCCAACGTCAAGGCTGCGCGCTCTTATGCAGAGAGGATGTTCAGTATGATGAATGTATCCAACCTAGACAAAGAAAACGCAGGGGCCGCTATATCAAAACCCTTGGAAGACACGATCTGGCACTTCTCAGACGACCTAATATCGGCAATCGTGCGGGACACGGACAGTTACCCATACTTTATCCAGTTCTTTTGTAGCGAGATCATACTTCGGGTTGGTAAAGAGCATGTTACTCTAGACGACTATGAAAAAATCAAGGATCAGCTAACAGGAGATCTCGGCCGCGACTTCTTTGACCAGCGCATCGAGCCATTAAGCGCGGCACAAAGACGAGTGCTGTACTCGGCCGTCTCCCTACCTGATCTGGATCTGGAGTTCTCTTCCATCCAAAAGTCGCTGAACGTGGGCAAGGGAGCGCTTTCCAGTCACTTGAAGCGTCTGGAAGAGAAGGGACTGATCTACAGGTCCGGCGGGGGACTTATCATCTTGCCATGCCGTTGCTTGGCAAATATCTGCAATCGAGGATGCAGTCAGAATGATACCCAGTCGTACAAAAGATGAACTTGTGGAGATTCAAGCCTGCAAACCGCGCTTTGAGCCTCCAAAATTGATGACGCCCCCAAAGTCTACAAAGTCTACAAAGTCGACTACATTGACGACGTCCGTGCCGGATGCCAAAATGTGGGGAAAGTTACTACATCTTCGCACGTCCGAACGCACCAAAATGAGCACAAATCTGAAGCAGAAAATCCCAAACTGGACAGCGCTATGCCGTGTATTTGATGTGTATCAACTTGGGCCAGTATGTACTTTATTACATCCGGAAATCTTACTTGGTTGTCTAATATTGCAACTTTCGTCCATAAATAACTTCATCTGATCAACTGTTAGATGACTCCAGCCGAGAGGAATTTGTTCCAGGAATTAGATTTGTTGGTGCTGAATGCGTCAGGTAAAGACCTCAAAAGAATACAAAAAGCCGACATGCAAACACAGCTTGATGGGCTCTCGTTTTATGACGTATATGCTCGCTCCAAAACGCTGGTAAGCAGACCAGAATGCAAATAACACAAAGCCACATTGAAATTTAACAAGCAAATTCAGGGCACGTCTTATTGCGCAATTATATCCAAACAATGTAATGAAATATCTTGCGTCTAAAATTCAAAAAGACAGATTATATCAAATGAGACATCCTTAATCACGGTAACCAATTTTTGGTTTAAATGAGGGCACATTATCTTGGATATAATGGCAGCATCCAAGATAAGCAAAACTACATCTAGACAAAAAACCACTGCTAGACACAAAATAGTCTGCATCTCACATAAGGAGGATGCCGACGGAATAAGTTCTGCCGCACTGATCAGGCAGGTGTTTGGTGGTGACTCTGTTCTAGTTGACTATCCTAGTCAGATGGAAGTAATGCGACATGTGAGCGAGGACGAATCACTCAAATCATTATACATCTGTGATCTGGGCCTCAGCAAAAAAAATCAGGACGAATTTGTCGAACTAGTCAAAAAGATTCGCAAACGGCGTGTTCCTGTTACGTATATTGACCACCACGATATTGATCCCAAAATTGCTACAAAGCTGACGGCACTAAAAGTTAAGATGATCCACGATATCAACGAATGTACCACCGTCCAAGTATATGACAAATTCAAGTCAAAGCTACCAGATCACGCACGGTTTGTTGCTGCATGCGCTGCTGTAACTGACTATATGGAGGACCGTCCTGTTGGCTCTAAATTGATGCAGATTTATGATAGGCAGTTTGTGTTGATCAGTGCCACCATACTCACATATAATATAGTGGGACACCAAAAGGATCCCGATTATCTACTATATCTAGTTGAGGAGCTTGCAGAGTCCAAGTACCCTCATCAGATTCCAAACACATTCGAGTTTGCGCAGATTCAGGTAGACAGACTCTCACAGACCCTTGCCAAAGTCAAAGAGGGACTAAAAACCATGCGAAACTTGGGCCATATGGAGATTCTTGATTCTGGAGCAAGTGGCGCGGTGAACTTTGTGCTTGGATTGTCTGGAAAAAACGTAGGTGTTGCATACAAGGAACGCGTTGACCATGGCATTTATGCCGTGTCTATTCGTGGCTCTAAATCTTGTAGACTTCATCTAGGAAAAATAGTCAACGTGTTGGCAACTGATCTGGGCGGCTCGGGAGGCGGCCACGACAAGGCATGCGGTGCCGTAATTCCAAAAGACAAGATTCGCAAGTTCCTTATCGAGTTTAATAGACGACTGGACTAGATGGACTTTATCATTCCAAAATCCAAGTCAGCTGACCTCCATAATGGCATCAACCTCAGTCATAGAATCAAGCGGCAAGCTAGATACCCCCACGGCAATTCGGGTATGCCTTCCAGCATCCCCCAATATTTCGTAAATCAAGTCAGATGCCCCGTTGATGACTTGGGGATGTTTTGTAAAATCAGACTCTGAGTTGACAAATCCAGACATCCTTACGACTTTGATTTTTTCTAGACTCTTTATCTCGCGTTTAGTTTGAGCCAGGATGTTGATTGCGCACAATCTTGCTGATTGTTGTCCTTCTTTTAGATTTTTGTTTGAAACCTTGCCTGTAAATTCTACTTTGCCGTCCCTTAATGGAATCTGCCCTGAAATAAATAACAAGTTTCCCGTTCTTACAGTTGGCATATACGAGCCAGCAGGAGCAGGTGGCTCCGGCAGTCTAATTCCAAGTGAATCTAATTTATCCTCAATCACATATCAAATAAACCATATGCATGATTTTAGTTTTTAGATGCATGGTATGAAAAACCGTGTCTGTGCGACAATGATTCTGCCTCATGTATCTGCTAGGATCACTGTGATATTTTGATGAAAATTCTTTCACCTTTGGGTGCGCGACTTTGCAGTATTGTTCTTGTGTCATATCCGCGCCGTTGCATACATTCTTCTAGTATTGATGCCCACGGGAGCAGATGACCGCTGTTCGCATCAGACTCTATGGTGATGCTTCTATCTTTGGCATCAAAGATTGCATGACCCAGACGCGCCGTCCGCATTGCTGCATCTATCATATCTATTACATCATCGGGTGATCTTGTACTCAGATTTATGCCGTTTTTTTCAAGTAGTCCCAGCATGTCAGCTTTGGGTTTTTTCAAGGTCCGCATCAAGCTCAGAATGTGTGGTAATCCATATTCATTTACAGCCTTTATTATCTTGTAGATATCTTGTGCTTCTGGTAAAGTCATGTCTGTTAGTGGTTCTGTATCTGTTGCATTGTTCCATATGTGTGAGAACATTTCAGCTTGGCCTGCTACCAAGATATCTGTAGATGAAAAGGTGGTACCGTTTCCATTCCTGCTATCCACTAACAACAATTCAATTCCATCAAATATGAAGCAGTTGTGAATCATATCTGATGTCCTAATGTTTACACCATCAGGAATACTTTGAAATGACTTTGTGCAGACTTGTGATGGATGTACAATCAATTTTACCTCCAGTTCTTTTCTTACTGCTGATAATAGTTGTTCCCTACATTCTGCAAGTAGTCCCAAGCCCCATTGATCCGCAATCATACTGATTGTCGATTTGGTCCCATCAATCATTCTTCGAAGCTGTGCTAGGACACGATTTGACTTTAGTTCAAAATATCTTTTTTCTTCTGAACCACGAATCTTCCTGCTTTCGTCGCTTGCTTTCTTGAGATTTGATACTAGCGAATTCATCGCATTCACCTTGTTGATCTGTTCGTGTATAATAGAGTCAAATGCGTCCTCGGGTGCTATTGCTGTGCCTGTTATGGGCTTGCCTTTTGAGACTATTGCAAGCTTTTTCTTTTCCAGCTTGAGTAAAGTGGGATATACCTTGGTCCTTGGCAAATCCGAATAGTATGCCAGCTCGCTTGCAGATGCTGTTCCCCTAGAAATCAGCGTGATGTATATCTGTGATTCATACTTGCTCAGACCAAATTCTTCGAGGCTTACTGTGAGGGACTGTTTGTTTACCATGATACTGTTTTATTTATCATTAGGTAAAATCAAAAGCCAAATTCCTTTATACAATTACTCAAAAAAAATCAGAATAGTTACTACATCCAAGTGTCACCGTGGTTACAGCAAAATACGGGACAAGTGCCTCAAATACCAACTTGAAGATCTAACTACCATCATGCTAAAATTCGAACAAGTTGACTATACATCCAGAAACATTACACAGACGGTAACCATAACTCCACGCCTTGACTATTCTGTCAAACTATTACGTGAGCTAGTCGGTGACCTCAAGTCTAAAAGAATAACGATTCGGGAGACCAACAAGAGACTGCTAAAATACTCCGAGAATGATGATTCTGCTTTGTGTGACTCTGTGGATATAGAAAGTACAGTTGAGCTATCTCTGGTGATTTTAACAAAAACGCTGCAAAAAATCCGAACCATATCTGGAATATCCAGTATTCCGCGTATACTGTCTCCCACAATACTGGCAATAAGAGCTGTCAGTGCACAGCTTTATGGTATAATGCCTGCGTGTAGTCAGAAGCTGTCTGAACTGTCCGTTCACCTTGGCAGTATTGCACTTGACTCTGCAACTATCACTACTGCCAAATTTGACTTTGGTCAGTCCAACTCCGAGTCTGCCTCACTACTTGATGAAGCAAAGTTGATGGTTGACTCTAAAATGTACAAGCAGTATGGTAATCTTGGTTTTTTTGTACAATAAATTACACATGCCACATCAGAGAGACTTTACAAGGGATATGAGATTAGTCAGGGACGTTTCGGCGCGGCTCTCTAAAAGACTCACAAAGGAGAATATTGAGCCTAGCAATATAGACTCGCTGTCTCCAGAAGAACTAGTTGACCTGAACAAGATAGTCAATCTTGCCCACTTTATGCTGTGCAAGTATGAAGAGAAGAAAGAGACAAAGGCACTACTGAAGAGCTTTGTATCAATTCTAGATGACGTAAGTAACTCTGTTGCTGGAATTGATGATGAGATAGCCGAGCTGCTCGTATCGGCTGAAGATTCCATATCTAAAGTGAGGAACACACATGCCCACATATCTGACAAGTCGGATCTGAAACATCCTAAATCACAGCAAAATAACAATACAACGAGTAATCTCATATGCTCTAAACAAAATAATATGCATTAGTGTAGTTTTGCAAATTGGTTTTTGTAAAATTATGATACCTTACCACCATCGACATTATGATGGAGTGATACCTAATTTTGAATGGATGTAATATCTTTTAGTATAATTGATGTAGTTCGTGCCTGCTGTCCAAGTTGACTCTTCCATATTAGGTATATGCGGCTTTCGTTTTACTAAATATTTACAATTGAGTGAGGATGAATGTTATGCTTACGGCACAGGTCGGCCACTTTGATGTATAGCTATAAGAACTAGAACGCGAGGTATTTTGCCACTTGGAGGGTGTCTCTTTGGATGCTCTCAATTTGACGTGATTTACACCAATGCCCAAATTAGATGTGTTTTTTTACCGTCAAATGAAATTCATGCCATATCTAGTTTGATCTTCAAGTTTTACATTACCAATCACACGGGTACAAATAATTTAACCAATACTTGTACAGTGATTGACCCACTAGAATACCAATTAACTTGTACAGGAAACAATACATAGGTAATTTCAATGAGTCTGGCCCCACAAGAATTGGAGAACAATGCAAGCAAGTATGCTTCTGAGGCGATCAAATTTGACTCTCAGGGAGCGCGCGGCATGGCAATTACCAACTATCAACATGCAATTGATTCACTCGTCAAACTCTTGCAGCTATACCCAACAAGCAAGCTTAATCCAATTTACAAAGACAGGTGCAACTCTTATCACAACAGGATAAAGGCACTACAAGAGTCACACGGTGTAGAACCGGCAGTAGACCCAAAGGCATCTCCTGAGGAGCAAAAGGCATCAGTTCAGAGGCAAGAGGATGAAAATGACTTTGAGGAGCTAGTAATGAAAGAAAAGCCCAACATCAGCTGGGGAGAGGTGATCGGTCTAGAAGATGCAAAGAGCGCGCTACGAGAATCTATCGTGTACCCTACCAAGAGACCTGATCTGTTCCCATTAGGATGGCCCAAGGGCATGCTGCTTTATGGTCCTCCTGGAACTGGAAAGACTATGCTTGCTGCTGCAACTGCAAGCGAGATGGACGGCTATTTCATCAATGTCGACGCGTCATCTATGATGAGCAAGTGGCTAGGTGAAGCAGAAAAGAATGTCTCAAAGCTGTTCCGTATGGCACGACGCTATGCAGAAAAAGAGGGCAAGTCAGTTATCTTATTTGTGGATGAGGTTGACTCGTTGCTAGGTTCACGACACAGTGAGGTAGGAGGCGAGGTACGCACCAAGAATCAATTTCTGACTGAGATGGACGGGGTGAACGGCAAGGGCAAAGATCTGATGATGTATGTGGTAGGTGCAACCAACAAGCCATGGAGTCTTGACTGGCCATTTTTAAGGCGATTTCAGAAGAGAATTTATGTCTCACTACCAACGTTGGATGCGAGGCATAATTTGTTCCAACAATATACAGCAGACCTGACGTTGAACAACCGTATACGTATTGATGATCTGGCAAGCATGTTTGATGGATACAGTGCAAGTGACATCAAAGATGTATGTCAGGCGGCACACTTGAAGACTGTACACGAGCTGTTCAACTCTCCTGACTATAAAGAGCCAGTGGACGGTGAAGATGCCCAAAAGCCCAGAGAGCTTACCACTGCAGACTTTAAAGATATAATGTCTAGAAGAAAGCCAAGCGTCTCGGCAGATATGATACGTGCATACCACAAGTGGAGCGAAGAGTTCCGGGCCCTCTAATGTACCCTATTTTTGTAACCACCATACTTGTTGTATAACTATTCCATGTGAATATATTTGGCAAATCGAGTAATGCTATACGCCAAGTATCTTTTTGAGCATTGCTCTATAATCGACATCTGTCTTTTCACTACCTGCTGCGGGCAGTGCAAACACCAAGGCTGATTTTTTAGCACGGAGTGTAGTTAGTTCGTCACCTATGGATTTTGTAAGGTCGTCACTTGCAAGAATCAGACCCACCTCAGAATCTTCTGTGAGTTTTTTGATCTCATCTAGAGCCACTTGTGGGGTGCCTGCAATTATGCCTTGCACGCCTGCCAACTGGAAGCTGGTCACAAAAGACTTGTTACCGACAGTGAATATCTTCACATCTCGTGATTTTGCATCTGCCAATTTAACCCTTTTTGCATTGTCCAGTTAAGCGAAATATGCTAAACTCGAGACATTTGGGGCGGTGGATCTTATTCAGACCTTGAATCAATATTAATTAGATGTTCAAACGTACGTTGCGTTAGTCTAAATGTAATTGATCACACATTAACAGTATGATGTGATATATCTGCCACTCATTATAAAATAGCAAGGAATGGTAAAACATAACATCCTAGCTGCCACATCATCTATTCTATCTTTTTCTCTCTCAAGATGACTAGCTTGTATTGATGTTTCATCACTGTATTGAATTGATTTGTTGCAAACTCAATGTAATTTGCTCCGACATGGTGAGTTTTGTTTCTCAGTAAATCAAATATTGGCAGGGCTTTCCTGATTGATCTGTTTTGGTCGATATAATTTGCCCAAAATGAAACACAATTTGCTTAACTGGCACTACAATAGAATATAACAGGAGTATTTTCACCACAATATGTGGACACCAAGAATATAGGCCTGCGTGGAATTGAGGTTGCAGACACAAGGATCTCAAATATAGATGGTGAGAGAGGCAAGCTGATTTACCGCGGTTACGACATTATAGAGCTTGCAAGCAAATCTACGTTTGAAGAGACGGCATATCTGCTATTATATGACGACCTTCCCACAAAGGAGCAGCTAACAGAGTTTACAGCAAAACTGATTGAGGCAAGATTCATACCAAAGCAGATGCAAACAAACATGGGAAACTGGAGAAAAGATGCAGATCCAATGGATATGCTTCAGGCGTTTGTCTCTGCGCTTGCGGGATACTATGATGAAGAGTTTTCCACGAAAGAATCAAGCTACGAAAAGGCGATCAATCTGATTGCAAAGGTACCCACGATCATTGCTAGCTGGCACAGGATACGAAACGGAATGAAGATAGTTGATCCAGATCCTGAGCTCGGTCATGCAGCAAATTTCCTGCACATGTTAACAGGAAAAAGACAAGATCCAGAGATTGAAGGGATCTTTGACACATGCTTGATTCTGCATGCAGACCACACATTTAACGCGTCAACATTTACTGCAAGACAGGTGGCATCAACTAGAGCACACATGTATTCTGCTGCAAGTGCTGCCATAGGAGCACTGAGTGGAGAACTACACGGAGGAGCCAATACAGAAGTAATGAAGATGCTACTAGAAATCAAGGATGTGCAGAACGTCGAATCATGGATCAGAAACGCGATGAATAAAGGAGATAGAATAATGGGCATGGGTCATGCCGTATATAGGACGTACGATCCGAGGGCCCAAATTCTAAAAGAGTTATCAAGGAAGGTAGCCGCAAGAACAGACGGGCCATGGTTTGAGATTACTGAAAAAGTTGAAAATGTGACAATCTCTGAAATGAAGACGAGAAAAAGCAAGTACATCTATCCAAATGTGGATCTATACAGCGCATCAATTTACTACATGTTGGGAATTCCAGTCGACATGAACACTCCGATATTTGCCATATCACGAGTGGTGGGCTGGGCGGCACATATAATTGAAGAAAAGTTTGCCGAAGCAGCGCCAAAGCCTGCACTGTACAGACCAAAGGCGACATATGTAGGAAAGTACTGTGGCCCCCAAGGTTGTGAGTACAAGGCACTTGATTTGAGAAGATAATTCTAGTTGCGCGCGTTCAGCCAATCGTGTGCCTTGGAATCCATATCATGCTTGTACATCACCTCAAAGATCATATCATAGATGGTGACTCCTTTCTTTTGGGCTTTGTCATCAAGCCACCGTATTCCATCAGCAAGTTCCGGATCGTGGTCGGCAAACTCGACCAACTCATCGACCATCTGTGAAAAATGCGATTTAAGCATGCATATACATACATTACTTTGATCATAAATGGTGGATTCAAAATATGTAGACAAATTACCCCTTTTTGGTTGACAACATAGCTGTGTTCACTGTAGATGTATCATAATGATATGGATCTGGTACAAAGACGATGTACAGACTGGCTGTTTTTTCCTACAGTAATACCCACATAGTAAGATCAGATCATCAAAGTAAATCAAAATTTTTCTTTCTATATTTTCAGGAAGATCCTTGCTATGTGCTGTAAGATCTCTATGCCTAACAATCTCTAGTCTTTTTTTGGTTTAGGATCTCAGGTTCTTCTGCAAAAAAGGGACAAAACGTGTGATTAATTCTTGGGACGATCCACCGTGATGAAATCATTAGATAGTTATGTCAATTATATCTGATGGGGCACTACTCCCTTTTTTGCAAAAGACACACCATAAAATATGTGCGAAACAGCCACAGCAGTCCAAATTTGACAACAGTTACAATTCTTATATAAATAACTTGGCAGCATAAATTAAGTCTTATATAAATAACTTGGCAGCAACAAACATGATCAGAGATAGCGACATCATAGGAGACAATCCATGGTGGAGAGATCCCAACAAGATTAATGATGATCCAGAGATAAAGGCATGGATGCAATCAAAGCTGCAAATCATACCCAGAATGATACACAAGATAACTTGGGATTTTGAGTCAGACAATACTGTAGTATACACACTAAGAGGAACGCGCCAAATAGGAAAAACCACACTAATAAAACTACAGATACGAAAATCATTGAAAGGTGGAATGTCACCTTGGAATATATTCTATTGTTCACTTGATCTGTACAAAACTCCACGCGAGTTAGTAGATGTGATAGAGACCTACAACCGACTAACACATAGTATGTGGAATGATGAAAGACGATACATCTTTCTAGACGAGGTAACAACCATACCAAACTGGCAGAAGGGAATAAAGTGGCTAGTGGACATAGATAAAATTACAAACAGCACCATAGTGGCAACAGGCTCAGATGCAATAGATCTTCAGAGGTCAATTGAACGACTTCCCGGACGAAGGGGACACATAACAGATTCTTATGACAAAATCTTACTCCCATTAAAATTTGCAGAATATGCCAGTGCACTAGATCCAGAAATAAACAAAATCATAAACGTAGATCTTGGTAATTTCAGAGACAGATATGCAACATTTGTAAAACTAACAGAGGGCAAGGTGAATCATACAGTTGAGCGCATCCACATGTATCAACATACACTAGATGATTTACTATACAAATACATGTATAGTGGAGGAATCCCTCTTGTAGTAAACTTGCAAGTATCGGCATGGCCCATCAGTGAAGGGGTATACACAAGATATATGGATGGCATATTGGGCGAATGGTCCAAGTTCGGTAAAAGTAACGATTTACTAAAGCGAATTAGCAGAGAGATTGTAAAATCGCATGGGAGCCGAGCATCATGGAATGGTATATCAAAGAATGCAGATATTGGAACACATAAAACGGCACAAGACACCATACAGATGCTTGCAGATCTCTTTGTGGTGTTGATGATCTATGGGTATAATGCAGACGTCAGAGCCCCCATGTTTCGTCGCAACAAAAAGATCTACTTTGCAGACCCATTCTTCTTTCATTTATTTAATGGTTGGACCACATCCAAAAATTACTTTGACGCGGCAACAAAATATCTTGATTCAAACACAAACAGGGGCACAATGGTGGAAAGTATTGTGGCAAGTCACTTAGTAAGACTTGGATTTAATGCCAGCCCCAACAAGCAAAACTTTGACCACCATTATAAGATATTTTACCACGCAGAAGGAAATAAGGAAGTTGACTTTGTGTATGATGATGGTGACAAGATGATAATTCCAATTGAAGTAAAATACAGAAATACACCAGATAGAAGTTTGGGCGGCATGTATAGAGTGCTGAACAAAACAGGCGGTAAAGGTTTAGTGATAACTAAAGATCGTCTTGATATTCATTCAGAGTATATAATGATTCCAACATCTGTCTTTCTGCTTTTGATATGATTGTATGGTTTCTATTTTATGACGACTTTTCTTCCGTGTACACATAACTTGCCAAGCGCAAACAACCTCACCGCTTCAGGGTAGGCAATATGCTCTTCGGCAAGTATCCTTGCAGAGAGTGTATCTTCGGTGTCGTCTTCACTAATGTGAACCACCCTCTGCAAAATGATTGGTCCTGTATCCACCTCAGGATCCACAAAGTGAACTGTACATCCAGAATATCTTACACCATATTCAAGTGCCTGCCTCTGTGCTCCTAATCCCTTAAATGATGGCAACAATGCTGGATGTATGTTGATTATCCTATTTTGGTATAGTCGGACAAACTCGGGGCTAATTATCCTCATGAATCCTGCAAGACATACAAGGCCATCTTTAGGTGTCACGCCATTTCTTGCAAGCTCGTCAGCTATTCTCTGATCGTATCTCCATCTGTTCTTGTCGTACTGTGTACTCTCAATTACTGTGGTCTTTACCCCCAAACGTTCAGCGATCCCAAGACCCGTAGCATCAGATCTATCAGATATCACTATACTGGGATTTGCTGGAATCATTCTCTTTTTTATCGACTGTAGGATTGCCTCCATGTTGCTCCCACGACCAGAAATTAGAATACCTAGATTTAGCAACTAGTCAATACTATCAATCCTGTCATTTATATCAAATTCGCCAATCATCACGGTATTGGAATATCAAATTCAGATGACAAAAAATGCCATCATATGCCATACTAAAGATAAGCAGATATTCTTAGATCCCAAACATGCAGGTCCTAATGACATACATTTTGTGTCCCATGCCCACACAGATCACCTCCCCTCAAAGAATGGCGGCATCATCCTGACATCCCAAGAGACTGCCAAGATAGCAAAACTCAGAGGTGTCAACATGGAGAATCACACAGAGCACCTAAATGGATTTGTGCTAGTAGATAGTGGACACGTACTAGGTGCAAGAGGTCTACTGTTCAATGATATGTTTTATACAGGAGACATTTGTACTAGGGACCGCGGCTTTTTGAGAGGCGCAAAAATTCCAAAGTGCCGAACACTCATCACAGAGTGCACCTTTGGGCTTCCAGAATTCTCATTTCCAGATATTGCAGAAATTCAACAGATGGTAAATGAGACCATAGCAGAGATGTATGGTAAAGGAATACCAGTAGTTCTTCTCGGATACTCGTTTGGAAAGGCACAGATGTTGACTCATCTCTTTGGGCATTGGGGACCACTATACCTTCACGATTCCATCAAAATAATGAACTCTTTGCACCAAAGATTGGGAGTAAGACTGAAGAATGGAATTAGTCACACTGAGGCAGAAACGAACGGATTACTTGACAAAAAGCCATGGTTGATGATTGCACCACCAATGCCATACAAGAGTCAATTTCTTGCAGATATGAGAAGACGTGGAGCAATAACTATTGGATTTAGTGGGTGGGCTCGATCAAAAAGATTCCACAAAAGTCATGCCGACTATATCTTTCCACTTAGCGACCATTGTGACTTTGCAGAATTGGTTGATATGGTAGTAAGGTCTGGTGCAGAAAATGTATACACAACCCACGGATTTGCAGAAGAGTTTGCACAGTATCTTAGAAATATGGGAATCAGTGCAAAGTCACTAAACATCACTGGCGGGAAAATTCAACACACTGGCAGTTTGACACCAGACATGTACCAGAATTTCTAATGTGGTCATGTGAAAAGTGCCCACAGTTATCACTCTTGCAAATTCTCCTCTGAGACTCTCGCATCACCACTGCCTGAGCAATGGCGTTTGCGCTCTCTTTTGTAAGGCCCTTTCTGTCAATATAATAGTGAACTATACGGTTGTATAGCACATTTGCATCAAACTGTCTCTCAAGCATTTATCTTCCCCCCTGCGACGGGATATAGTGTAAAGTTATGGTGGACCTAATTTTAGGTATCTTTCTGATTTTATTTGTAATTATATCATCGATGGTATCCCTCGAGTCCGAAGCCACTTTACAAAAGATATCATAGATGCCATATGTACCTCGGACCTCGAGTACATCTTGTAGTTTCATGATATCAGCAATTATCTCCTCTTCAGAACCCATATCACACTGTATCAAAATATATGCTACATCCAATCAGCTTCTCACCCTCCCTCTTCTCGAGTCAGACAGATTGCATCTACATATACAAAATGAACAGTCATAGTTGTCTTGCATTCTTGCCATGTTTAATATACGTCAGCACAGTATTTGAAGACAAGGCTACAAACACATTAAAATTGTTCATTAAAGTCAATATATTGTAAATAAATGAATATTTAATACAAGTTTTTTTGAACGTATGATATCATACGAGCAAGCAAAACGTGTCAGAATCTGCAATTGCTTTTTCTAGCACAGCATCTCATTGCCATACTGCCTTTCAGTCTACGGCCTCCAAGATTCAAATGTTTGATATATGTATAGTAACAAGGTATCTGGTCACCACAAAAAAGTAACTCTAGTAAAATGTCTCTCAATACAGAACACTATCTCAGAACCACACCAATATCCATCAAGTTGGTATGTGTGGGACCTGTCTTGATGTTTGCGTTGCGCATCTGAAAGTATCCCCCAGAGTCACTATTCCTGATAAATTCGCGGATTTGAGCAGTATCAATTGGGAGATTCTCAGTTATGGCACCTGCAAATGCAGTGTTGCCATCAATGCCATCAGTATCAATTGATGCAATAGTCAGCTTGCCCAGATCTTGCGTATTCTTCAATAGTCGTAGGACCATCTCGTGATTTCTCCCACCAGTACCATCTCCAGTCACCCTGACTGTGGTCTCCCCACCAAATATCAGACAGCTCTTGTTATCTTTTGGGATACAAGATACAACTTTTCTTGCTGCGTCCCTAATATCCCCAAAGACATTTACCACATCAACAGAATATCCAAGTTGTTCTGCCTTTTCCCGCATTGCTGTAGTGCAGGTATGATTTCCTGCAATGATATAGTTAGATATCATATCACTTTTTGGTGTCTCGGGAATTCTTCCAGCACTTCCATCCTCAAGTACGCGCAAGATTTCTGGCGGGGTTTTGCTTCTCAAGTTATATTTATTTAACACATCAAGTGCATCCTGAAATGTCGTATCATCCCTAGATGTAATGCCAGAAGCTATAGCAGATATATCATCATGTTCAACATCAGACATTACCAATCCCACAGCCGCGCATCGAAGATCAGAGACAAGTCTGCCGCCTTTTATCTTTGAGAGGTGCTTCCTAATACAGTTAAACTCCCCAATCGTAACACCAGATTTAAGTAATAAATTTGTCATGTATGTTTTATCTCCCAATGTGATTCTGTCAGGTAACGCCAAAAGTGAGGATGCACCACCTGACACCAAAAATATCACAAGATCATCAGTGTGTCTGCTCTGCAAGAACTTGACAAGCTCTCTTGCAGCCTTTACACTATTTCTATCAGGTATTGGATGGCCAGAATTAAATACGCGGAATCTCTTGCCACTAACAGTTGACTTTGAGCCCTTTGGTATAACAACTAAACCACCATCCACCCCAACTGCCGCATCCACTGCACCGGTCATCGAATCACCTGCCTTTCCAACTGCAACCGTGTAGATCCGCGCATATTCTGACAGAATGATTGTTTGTGTGCCCACTTTGATGTGTGATTTTGTGACAAATTTGGGAATTATAACTGCCGGATTGGCTGCTGCAAGCCCAGATTCTAGGATCTCAAGGCACCTGTGCCTCTTCTTTGATGTGGCAAGCTCAACAAAGTTCCTAATTATCACCAGAGAGCAATATGGTGCAAGGTATAATAATAATCAGTCACCCCCCCTATTCCATGCATACAGTACGGATTCCCAAAGTCATCAATTTTGGAAAGGGTGCCCTAAGTGAGACAGAGTACCCAAAGAATGCCCTTATAGTTACTACCGTCCCGCCGGAATTATCTGACAAGTGGCTTGCCAAGATGGGAATACAAGATTATATGTTGTATGATAAGGTAACACCAGAGCCATCAATTGAAGATGTCAATACCGTAGTTTCACAATTCAAAGATAAAAATCCCTCCATCATGATAGGACTTGGTGGTGGAAGCTCCATGGATGTGGTAAAGTATGCTGCACCGGAGATGGGCAAAGAAAAGATTCTCATTCCTACAACATTTGGAACAGGAGCCGAGATGACTACATACTGTGTGCTAAAATTTGACGGTAAAAAGAAGCTACTACGCGAAGATAAATTTCTGGCAGATATGGCAGTAGTTGATCCATACTTTATGGACGGATCCCCAGAACAAGTCATAAAAAATTCTGTCTGTGATGCATGCGCGCAAGCTACCGAGGGCTACGACAGCAAGCTTGGCAACGACCTAACTAGAACCATGTGCAAGCAAGCATTTGACATACTGTATGAGGCCATAATGAATGACAAACCAGAAGAATACCCATATGGCTCCATGTTGTCTGGAATCGGCTTTGGTAACTGCTCCACCACACTTGGTCACGCATTATCGTATGTCTTCTCAAATGAGGGCATACCACACGGCTATTCCTTGTCATCGTGTACCACCATAGCTCACAAACACAACAAGTCCATCTTTTATGAGAGATTCAAAGAGGCCATGGAGAAGCTAGAATTTGACAGACTAGAGCTCAAGGCAGATATCTCCGAAGCTGCAGATATAGTCATGGTAGATAGGGGACACCTAGATCCGAATCCAATTCCAATATCAAAAGAAGATGTGATGAGATGCCTTGAGGATATCAAGGCAGGTAACCTGTAGACTAGATTGAAAAGCTGCATGACGTGTACGAGACACAAGTAAATCTCAGATAAATAATAGAAGCGATCCCCAATTAGACGCCGTGTCTATACTGACATGTCATTTCAACTGATCTAGGTAGTTTTACACAAAATTCTGCGATTGACCAACCCACACAATATCATTAATTGTGTCATACATTTTGAGTGGATTCTTGTATTTTTATGGTGAGCTTTTGCCAATCTTTTATTTACATACATAAAATATACTTGATATACTATTTGGATCTTTTGAGGTCCGTTAATGAAATTCGGCTAATTGAGAATTGCTTCTATGGAACTAAAACAAATCACGATAGCTTGCAATAAAATGGTGGGAGGGTTAACACAAGTGCAAATAATTCGAAATTGTCATTCTTCTCAACCATTATTTGCATGTCTAGCTCTACGTTAATTCGATATAGCGGATCTGAGTTATTTGGTCTCATTGAATTGTGTAAACAGATCCGACTCTGCACCCATCTGTCTTAACGTCTCTTTCAGGTTTTCAACATCCTGTGCTGTCATTCTTCCATCCATTGCCTTTATGGTCAGGGTGAACCGTTTGAATTTTTCAGCTATATTGAGAAACATACCACCGGTGTAATTTATTGTTCCCTCAGGAACCAAAAAAGAATAGTTTAGATTGGTGATCTCTCTTGCACCCTGTGCTTTGGGAGATAACGTGTCCCCTGCTGAACTATCTATAACCATATTTTCATAGACGCTTTCCAAGGGTTCCCCCTCTTCTGAATCTTTTTGTTTCATCTGTGACATGCATATTTCTGCCCGGATTACTACCTCACCGGGTTCAAAGGATATTGTGGGGTAGGTCCCATTGCCAAAGTATTTGGATATTGGCTTTTCTCCATCAGCTTCTCCTAGCCCAAATTCCTTTTTGAGTACGCCGTCTTTTATTGCGTTTTCAAGAACTTGTCTGGATACGGGCCTTCGTTCGCCCGGCGTCCTTAGCATAGTTTCGTAGAGTTGACTTGTGCCAACAAATTCGTTTTCTTTTAGATATTGTGTCTTGATTAAAATGGGTCCCAGTTCTTCATTGACTAGTGACTCTTGCTTCAAGTATTCATATACAATCTGGTCTATTGTCTGCGATGTTGAGATAGGAACGCTTATGTGGTTTCTGGACGGGGCATCTTTTTCTGGAATGTATAATGTACTATAGTATTCCTTGACAAAATCCTTTAGGCGATCGTTTTCCCTCGCAAGTTCTTGTTCCAGTGTATGTTTTTGATGTTCCTTTAATGGAATGCCGCTATTCTTGATCTGCTCCCACGCAATCTTGCTTCTCAGCGAGTTTAGAAATTTGTTCTTTTCTCCTTCTACAGGTGTTAAAACAAATATGTTGTTACGGTAAACCCTGGGTTGTTCACCAACCGAATCACATATAGATTCAACTAGTTTTGTGTCGTTTTCCCTTAAAATTACTAGTTTGATAGATCTGGAGTTTTCGACATCTTTGGAGTTTTTTGGCCACAAAATAACCTTGAATCTGTTGTTTGTGATATTTTCTTGGACTATCTGTCTTTCTATATCTTCTAATTCTCGAGGATCGATATTTTCCATCTTGTCCAGTTTCATCTTTAGTATGTTCGATTCTTTAGTAAAGAGGTACTTACCATCCTCAACATTCAGATAGAACAACTGGTTACGAAATTTTTCCAATACGGCACTGATATTTGCAGATTCTGTTCCTCTAGATATCGTGGCCCTCATGATTTCTGTATCGGTTGCCCCCCTAGAGATAAGTGCGCCAGAATGAGAATGCATAAAAATAGCTCGTGCAGAACGAGTCCCAAGCTCTTTTGCCCACAGATTAGGTGGCATCAACTTGTTTACTTTGGTGGCCCCAGAGTTCTTCCCTATCATATCCTGTGCAATTACACTGTGAAACTGATCATCAAGATGCCTTACAAGCTCCTCTTTTAGGCGTTCATTTGTTAGATCGAAATCTCCTAGGCTGATGAATTGTTTATCAGTTTTTAGCAGATCATGTACAACTATTGACAACAGACGCAGTACGCCACGCGTCCTTTGAAAGCTTTGCAGTGTACCCCATCTTTTGTACAATATTTCAACCACCTGAGGTAGGAATGGGTAGCTTTGCTCAAACTGCTTTCTATATTCTGGTGGATCCATCCCTTCTGGGATAATACCTTCTTCTTTACAATAGTCTACAAAATCCTTGATGATCGGCTTTGCCCTATCCTCTATTTGCTCACTTTTATTTTGAAATAGCCTAGCCCGAATTATATTTGAAATATCCTGATCATCTACTGGCGAGATGGAATCCTCAATCCTTCCTGAGAATTTTTTGAGTTTTTCAAACAGTTCGGCGGCCCTTTGATCACTTAGTTGCTCGTTTGCACTGGAGGGTAGAGTGGCCACAACACAAACATTTTCAAGACTTGTAATTGCTTCCCCTAATTCTTGGATAAATGCAATGGTCTGTTCTCCAAGAGTGGTGTTTTCAACTTTTATGCCATCGGCTCGGTACACATAATGGAGTAATTCGTCGATTAAAATCAATACAGGCTGATGTTCTCTTAAAATCTCTTTTATTGCAGTTGCGCCTCTTGACACGTTGCCAGAGAGTCTATCTACTTTGCCTGTAAGCTGCCTTTCAATCTCACCCCACATGGTCTGATTGTTGGGATCCATTTCTGTTCCTACCAGCACTATGGGTTTCTTGCTGTACCATTCCAAAAATTTATGATATAAGCAGATGAGCGTATGTGTTTTTCCACCGCCAAAAGGCGTCTTGATTGGCCGGAAATGATCGACATCGCCACCTTCCAATCTGGATTTGACTGAGTTTAGAACCTGCTGCATGTTTTTCGTAGAGTAGGTTCTTTGGAAGAATGTAGTAGAATCCCTGTATTCGCTGGGTCCTTCATCATTGAATACATCCCAGAGTTTTGCAGCATAAGTCTCAAGGGTCAGATTTCCATCATAGATATCCTTGTGTGGTACGGCGATTTGGTGAAATGATTCCATTTTATATTGTATGAGATCCCAAATTAGACTTAAAATAGTTTGGTCTGAGTCCCAGCCTCGGAACTGTCAGTCTTGAATCCCGACAAAAACCCTTCCAGCCATCTTTTTTCGGTGCTTTCTTGGGGCAGTGATTCAGATATGGCTTGCCCAATACGTCTGAACATGTCGCTTCTGTTCAGTCCTTTTTCTGTCAACATTTTATCCAGTTCATCATGCTTTTTGTTTTTCCACAAGAGTAAAGTCAGATGTAACGTATCAATTAATTCTTGGGATTTTTCCAGATCTTCAACATCTCTTTTTTCAGGACCCAAAACATGTATGTTTGCAGACTCTTTTTTGATGAATCCCTTGTTCCACTCATGTGCAAGATCCATGCCTACACTTTGTGCCATCTTTCTTGCATCATCAAATGATACCTTGGACTCTCCATATGCCCACCTCCACAGAATGTAAAAACGGGTTTTGATAGTAATTTGATCAACAAATTCGCTTTGTAGCACTCTTGATATGGCGTAATTTGTCACTATCTCTCGAGTGTCATCAAGCAGCTTCAAAATAGGAATTGGTTTATCCTTGGCATCAAGTACCTGTTCATATTTTCCAAAAACTTCTATTGCCGATCCAATTGCAGCGATAAAAAAATCTGCTCCAGATATGCCCTGATCCCACAACAGATCCAATTTTTCATTTAAGTAATTTCTAAGATCTTTTTTTACTTGAATGTATAAACCCAATGGTTCTCGTGGTAATTTTCTACACACCATGTATATTGACGAGGATAGCGAAGCAGTACCATGCGCCAACAGTCGTGTCTTCATCTCAGTATGTAATGGCCACGAAGCTGTAACCACCAAACCTGCTCCAAGAACTGAGTTGATCAATGTTTCCCAGCCTTCAGAAGATTTGTGGGCATATACAATTATTGCAATTCCATTTGGTTTTAAGACACGAGAAATCTCCTGAAAGGAAACTTGTAACATTTTTTCAAAAAACTGTTTTCCTTCTTCTAGACCACCTTTACCATTTCCATATGCTACCACTTCGTTTGATTTCGGAGTGAGTGGAGTTGAAAA
>CAZIHR010000029.1:0-34978 GCA_964538885.1 uncultured Nitrosopumilaceae archaeon | reverse complement strand
CTCATCAAGCTTGTTTGCCACCTTGAGCCATCTTCCACCCTTGAACCTCATGTTATTCCTATCCTGTTTTGACCCACACACCTGTGTTTCCATTCTATGACTGGATATCATATCATCTACACCCTGCATCGTCAAGTATGATCCTCCTCACAACATCTCATCTGTAGGCGAACTACTTTTTTCACGTAATATATGCTGGCTAATTTGATATGGCATCTAGGCACACATACGCTTGCTTTAAGAGGCGAACTACTTATGGGACAAGTCACCTAAATTTTTTGTTGTAAACCTTTATAAAGTACATGTACGGTACCATACCGTATGATTGAAGATATAAGATTGGAAAGTTTAGAGGGTGTAGGCCCCGTAACTACCAAAAAATTATCTGACTCTGGGGTTCATAATATTATGGATCTAATTGTCAGAGGTCCAGTAGAAATTGCAGAGATTACTGGCATGGAAAAAGACACTGCTGCAAAAATAGTCAATAAAGCACGTCAATATTTGGTTGATGTCGGCCAACTTACACAAGATTTTGTTAGTGCAAGCGAAATCTACAAGCATAGACAATCAATTGGCAAAATAAGTACAGGCACAAATTGTCTTGACTCGTTGCTTGATGGCGGGGTTGAAACACAAGCTCTGACTGAAGTTTATGGTGAATTTGGCTGTGGAAAGACACAATTTGCCCATACGATGTCGGTGATGGTACAAAAATCCAAAGAAAACGGCGGTTTGGAAGGTGGGGTTTTGTATATTGATACAGAGAACACATTCAGGCCAGAAAGAATCGTTTCAATCGCAAAGGCACACGGATTAGATCCTGAAAAAACTCTTGATAACATCATTGTTGCTCGTGCATATAACAGTGCACATCAGACTCTGATACTTGAGGAGGCTGGTTCGGTGATAAGTGAGAACAACATCAAGTTACTTGTTGCAGATTCAGCTGTGGGTCTGTTTCGATCCGAGTATCTGGGAAGAGGCACTCTCTCTGGACGTCAGCAGAAACTCAACCATTTTGTACATCTGCTCTCCAGAATTGCAGAGACCTATAACTGTGCAGCTATAGCCACGAACCAAGTCATGTCATCTCCAGATGTATTCTTTGGAGATCCTACACGGCCCATAGGTGGTAATGTGGTTGCCCATACCAGCACCTATAGAATCTATTTTAAGAAATCTGGCAAAAAGCGAATTGCACGAATGGTTGACAGTCCACACCATCCTGAGGAAGAAGTGGTCTTTGCACTCGGCGAATCTGGAGTCATAGATTTTGACGAGTCTGCAAAGAAAACAAAAGCCAAACCCAAAACAACCACAGAACCCAAAACAACCACAGAACCCAAAGTTGATGTAACTGACGGCGTGTAAGTCAATCCGGGGAATTTTTCCCCTCTTTTTCACAAGTGTTAAAATAGGGCTATCGGACGCCATCACTCATGGCAACCAAAAAATCTTCAGGCCGCTCGCATGGATTCAAACACAAATCCAGATCTGTAATGAAGAAAAAAGCTCCTCGGGGCGTATCATTCTTACTACGCGAGTACAATGAAGGTCAGCAGGCACTAGTCATAATTGATCCTAGGCAACACAAAGGCCTGCCACACAGGCGTTACCATGGTAAAGTGGGAATAGTGACCAACGTAGGTAGACGTGCAGTGACCCTTGATGTTAAGTTGGGTAACAAATCGAAAACCTTAATCACTAGGTTGGATCATATTAAACCATTCGGTGTTTAGTATGGAGGAAGTTAAAACAAAACAGGCTGTTTCACTCCCAGAAGTCAAAGAGATTCTGGGTAATGTAGATGTTGAAGAGATGGATCAGATTCAGCGCTGGACTTTCGATTATGTATCAAAATTTGTCACCACAGATCCCAAGGATGCCAAGGAGATGAAGAGGCGGCTTATAAAAGAATGTGATCTGACCGAGAATGAGGCAGTTGAAATTGTAAACATCAGACCTACTAGTATGGCTGAACTGCGTTCATTTACATTTGGTTGGAAAAAACTGATTCTTGCTGAAACCCTCGAAAAAATGCTCGCTATAATTAAGGAGCATTCCTAGAGTAGTGGTGGCCCTTCTTTTGTCAGATGCTCAACACTCACTTAAAAGATATGAAGAACATGCATATGTGCTGGACTTTACCCAGCGGGGTCAATCTTTGACAGTAAAGGGTCGAGAAGGACTGATAATAACTTCAATAGGTGAGGATCGGTTGACTCTACTTGAGGTTCTTGGGGTACCAAACTCCACCTTTGAAGTTGGCGAAAAGATATACATTGGCAAAGAAGGAAGAACCAAAATTCTTTCAGTACTGGGAAAGATGGAGTATGACTCGATCTCAATGTCTGCACAAAGTGAGCTTACAAACGTAGTTGAAGGCATTGTTATTAACAACGAACCAAAATTTGTTGCATATCTCAATAATGCAAGACCACTCACTCCCCGAATTCATGCCCTAGAGCTGATTCCTGGAATAGGTAAAACCTACATGAAGACAATGCTAGAAGAACGTGACATGAAAAAATTTGAGAGCTATAGAGATTTACAGGAGCGCGTGGGACTCAAGGATCCTGTTAAACACATCAGCCAGAGGATCATCGACGAGATTGCTGGCCAAAGCCGAATGAATCTCTTTGTTAAGAGATGAAACGGCAACTTCTGGGGCAACATTTTCTAAACTCCAACAGACTTGCCAAAACTATAGTTTCTGCGGCAGACATATCACAAGATGATATTGTGTATGAGGTGGGTACGGGACTTGGAATTCTTACACCCCTGCTATGCAAGAAGGCACAAAATGTGATCTCAATTGATATTGACAGAACACTGTTTGAGAATGCCGTGTCGAATTTTTCGCATATAGAGAATCTTGAACTACAGTTTGGCAACGGCTTTAAGAGATGTAACATGTTTAGCATCTTTGTGTCATGTTTGCCCTACTCACAAAGCAGAATTGCAATGGAATGGCTTGCACAGACCCCGTTTTCTCATGGAGTGATCATGGTCCAAAGAGAGTTTGGACAGAAGATACTCTCTAGATCCGTACCAGAACGAAGAGCAATTAGTATTATTGCAAATCACGCCTTTGAAATCACAAGAATTGCAAAGGTGGGTAGGATGAACTTTCATCCTGTTCCAGATGTTGACTCTGTACTACTAAAGATCCGTCAAAAGCGAACCGTTGAGAAGACTCTGATTGATACTATAAACAAAATCTTTTCATACCGTAGGAAGACGATTAGAAATGTATTCAAGCATCTAGGAGCAGAGTCGACACTAGATAGACATCTAGATGATCTCACAGATGAGGAGGTGATCAGCATTGCCCAAGAACTCGTCACCAAATGATGAATATGTGCCAGCAGAGGACACATTCCTTATTGCTGACAACATACAGAATATGAGTGGCACCATGGCATTGGATGTAGGCAGTGGATCCGGCTATCTGACCAAAATACTTGCAGAAAATTTTATGTTGGTAGTGGGAACCGACATTGATCATGACATCTTAAAAAATCAGACTTACAAAACAGATAACCTTGTGTGCTGTAATGGAGCTGATGCCTTGAGATCTGACTTTGATTTGGTAGTGTGTAATCTTCCATATCTTGCTACAGATGAAATACTTGATGCTACAACTGATGGAGGAGAGGGTGGCTTTGAGATCCCTCGCCGTATTCTTGATTCTATATGTGGGATTATAGGGGAATCTGGCAAGATTCTTTTTGTGACCTCGTCGCTATCTGATTTTCAAAAGTTAATTGACTATGCTGAGCAGATAGGCTTGAGATGCATGATATCTGCAAGAAAAAAGCTATTTTTTGAGGAACTGTTATTAGTTGAGGCCACAAAGGCCGCCGTATCACCTTCGTAGTTTATTTTTAGCGGCGGCCGCAATTGTTTTAGACATTTCCATCGTGCCCGAGTCTCCACCCAAGTCGTACGTCACTACCTTGCCCTCATTGATGATCTGATTAGTTGCCTCAAATATGGCATTCCTGACATCTGGCTCTCCTAGATATTCTACCATCCATGCGCCTGAGAGAATTGTTGCTGTGGGGTTTACCTTGTCCATTCCCTTATACTTTGGAGCACTTCCGTGGGCTGGCTCAAACATAGCGTAGGACTCTCCCATGTTTGCAGAATACACATTACCTATGGAACCTATGTTGCCAGACGCACATTCGGAGATGATGTCCATGAATAGATTGGTGCTGAGCAATACGTTGCCGTTGAATCGTTCAGGGTTTTTTACAAGTTGTTGTGTCATGTTATCTATATAGTATTCTTCAATCTCTATGTTGGGATTCTCTCCTGCAGCTCTTTCCACTTCTCTCCAGAATATACCGTCGGTTCTCTTGAGAATGTTTCTTTTTGTAATTGCAACTATCTTTTGCATGTTGTGACTTTTTGCCCAGTCAAATGCCGAGTCAACTATTCTTGCACAACCCTTTCTAGTGATCTTTCTTATTGCAACTGCCGAGTTCTCTGAGGTATCAAATTCAATTCCTGAATACAGTCCCTCAGTGGCTTCTCTGAAACACACAAAATCCAACTTTTTGTCAGGCGAAAGCCTATCAAATGTCTTGATTGGTCTCACATTGGCAAACAACTCAAATTTTTGTCTGGTTGATACGGCAACACTTCTAGGAGCTTTGGGGTCTGGTATGGTTGTAGTTGGTCCCTTAAAACATGCATCGCTTTCATTCATTATCTTTACTGTCTCGTCTGGTATGTATGTGGCTCCACCATTTTTTTGCCATTGTTCTGAGCCCGCCTCACAACGAATCAACTCGATCTGCGAGTTACATTCTTCTAATACATGAACCATCGCGTCTACGAGTTCTGGCCCAACACCATCCCCATTTATTACAGCAGCCTTTTTGCCCAAAACTAGCTGGACTTGATACAGTTATTATTTAATTCTACCTTTTGTTTTACATGTTTCCTATAGTGATAGTTTATTAGATCTTTTTACCAAGTAACAAAAAATGCTGATTGTACAACTGTCAGATCTACATGTGGGTTCTCAATTTCTACAAGACAAATTTAATGTACTCAAGGATGAACTTGACGCGTTAAATCCCGACGTGATCGTGATTACAGGTGATCTCACAAACGAGGGACTTGTCAAAGAGTATGAAAAATGCAAAACTCTGCTTGCCGGTTTACATGCAAAGAAGATCATTGTAATAAGTGGGAATCATGATTATCGTAACACGGGGTATTTGTTGTTCAAAAAATTTTTTCCGTTTGAGACAATCAACGAGCTTAGTGATGATGTGGTGCTGGTGACACTGGGTACTGCCAGACCAGACAGGAATGATGGTGAGGTTGGATACAGACAGCATTTATGGCTGGAAAGGACTATGCAAAAACACAAAGACAAAGTCAAGATACTGGCAATGCACCATCATTTGATTGCGATACCTGACACTGGCTCCGATCAGCAGACCGTAGTTGACGCAGGCGATGTGTTGAGATCCATTATGAACTCCAATGTTGATCTGGTTCTATGTGGACACAAACACAGACCTTGGGTGTGGAATTTTGGGAAGCTCATGGTGGTTAATGCTGGTACTGCAACATCTGAGCGCGTAAGAGGACTGTTTGAGAACACCTACAACATTATCACTATCACTGGCAGTACCATACATGTGGATTTGAAGATCGTGGGAGGCAAGCGCATACCTATAGATGATCTTGTGACTGATTATAGTCCAAATGGCGAAGAGTGAATTTATTTACAGACCTTACCAAGGCTGAATGTGCGGGGATCGCCTAGCCTGGTAGGGCGTGGGATTGCTAATCCCATGTTCGCAAGGACACGGGGGTTCAAATCCCCCTCCCCGCGCCATTTATGATACCAAACTTGACTCGCTCAACACTAAGGTTTCTATGAGTATACGACCTTTGCGATCATTTGATATTTGGTACCAACACAATTCTGAATTTTCATTGTATTCAATAAAATACCAGCAAAACTTTGATGCCAAGATAGTACCTGCCATATATATTGGCGCGCAACAACAGATCATATGCCTAATGCAGTTGATACGCTGTCTAAAATCGTAACTGAACTCACACATATTACCAAAACACGATCTGGACTACTGCCCTAGTTGGCAGCCATACTGGATATATGCTTCATATGTGCTGTCTCTTAATGCCTGACACACATTCACACTATATCGACATTGGCATATCGTAAAAGGATACGTTCCATTTGGAATAATTGTACAATTTTAAGCATAATTGTATGCAAAACTGTCCATACTCAACATATCTTTTTACATGCGTATCGTGCTCAAGATTCATAGTTAGGTATGGTTTGAAGATAAGAATTCTGTTAGTTACCTTTGTTCTTTATTCAATTTTCTCTGTCAAATATAGTATTCGTGCATTAATTTTGTACAGGCATGCCTATATCTCCATATTTGCTGATTTACCGATCTGATCTGATTCCTAGTGTGGTAACAAATTCCAATGATTTTTCTAGTCGACCTTCAAAAAATTAAATTTAATAGTCTGATTTGTTTATCATTATTTGATGGGGCGTAGAAGAACGCAGAAGATCATTCGCACCGGACCAAAAAACGCCACGACGGGTCTATGTCCAGAATGCAAGACCATAGGCAAGGTGTTTCTACTTGGCCCGCCGGGTCAGGAAAGGTGCAAGTGTGAAAAGTGTCGTCAAGAGTTTGACTTGTAGATTGTTGTGCTTTATGCGCTGGCAGGTATATCAGCGTACACTGTCACTGGATATGCTCAACTCTGTATGATGGTATCTGTTTTTCATACATTATACATACAATCATATTTTTCAGATGACTCTCAACTCTACACCTATGATGTGTTCAGCTTTAGATATTTGGGTACGGCAGGCTGATGGTCAAACCATACCTTTTTAAATATATTTTTTGCCTGTTAGTTATTAATGAGTTCAGAAGCAGAGACAATCTATGAAAGGGTGGCAAAACTTGAGGACGAGGTTGCTTTACTTAGAAGTGAACTTGACATCCTCAAAGGTGCTCTTCGAAACAAAATAGCTAGACATGAAATCTCTTTAATCAAAAAAGGCCACGATATAGACTCTATATTAGACTAATTTTTAGTTCTGATTTCTCTTATCAATTCTAATACAAAGTCAGCATCCTCCGCGTCGGGATTCATCTCTAGATATCTGTTAAGATACTTTAGTGCAGCATCGGGGTTGAGCATGCGACTCTCAAGTATTCCTTTGTCTCTTATGTCATCTGGAAAGTTAGGTTCTATTGCCAATACCATATTTGTGCATCTAAGTGCTTTCTCATAGGCATATGAATTAGCATACGAATCTTTCAAGTTACGCGCCATCCTGATTAATATCTTCTCTGGGCTAATCTCATCCAAGAATCTTGGTTCCAACTTTACACGTCCTGCAAAACATCCATCAAGAATTTCTTGCAATTTGTCTATTCCGATACTTTCTCCGCCGTTGAACGGATCGAGAATCACATCTTTGTCGTATTTTACCAATACATGTCCTGGAAATCCTATCATCTTTAGTTCTAGGTCGATAAACTTTGCAATCTCTACATACAGTACCGAGATAGTAATTGGAATTCCTATTCTTCTATCAATTACCTCATTTAGAAAGTTGTTCTTTGGGTTGAAATAGTCTTCCATATCTCCAACAAATCCCAGATTTCCAAACATGTGCTCATTTAGGGTTGCTATTAGATGTGTGGGATTGTTGGTGTCATTGACCCACTCCTTTAGGGTCCTTCCCATGTGACTGATATTTTTTATGTATGCGTCTACATTCAGTTCGGGATATTCTAGAATTTGGGCCATCTTTAGGCATTTCTCCACCAAATTGTATGCTGGATTTCTTACAAACGAGGTCCATTCTGCAACAAGCGGATCAAACTTATCCTGCAACTTTACGTCTTCATCCTTTTCAGATATGACTGTGGATTCTTCAACTCTATCGTGGTTGGTGGCTCTTCAATCATCATACCGAACGATTCCCTGCCTAGCTTCCCATGAATCGTCTTTACGAACTCCTTTCCCATGTTCTTTCTTATTTGGTATGAGGAAAAATCTGTTCCCATAAACGTGGTAAGATAGTTCTGAAAGTCCGGATCATCCCCCAGAATGTTCTCCACTGCAAACGCGGCCATTCCTTCCATCGTACTAAATGCAGCGTGGTGTATCTGTATGGGGCCGAGCCATCTCTTGTAGATGTCTAGCAACTGTGGTATTGATTCTGCTATCTTGGGGTCAATATCAACATGTGTAAAGGTCATCACATCGGGGCCTATCTGTTCAATCAGAAAGTGATCCGGATTCAGAAAAAAGAAGAGATTTGCTTTTTTTGCAAATGGAAAATCATCAGGGACAGCCTGTAACTGTAGGTATTCTGTGAGTACGTTGACCGAATTGGTATCTAGTTCTAGGATCATGCCTGCTAGCTCTTCGTTGAGATCGTTGACCTGCATTGCCGCATTCTTATTTACCAATTGTAGATTTATCTGAGTTGCGTGCACCATCTCCTCTAATACAGTCATCTTGATTGCTCCCATGTATCCTGAATTCACTCTCTCAAAATTTACATTATGTGGGTGCCCCTGTTTGTGCAAAATAATTTGTGGGTATCTTGACAGGATGAATTTGTTCAGATAGATCACCGAATCTAAATAGTCTCCATAAGTGGTGGATAACTTTGAGATGTATTGTATTGCATACGTGGAATATACAAGATACTTTGCAGGGTTACTCTTCATCAATTCTGCAATTGCCTGAACATCTTCATCTGCCACAACTCCGAACAATTTTTGTACGAATGTATGTGATTCCTCACTAGAAAACACTTTTTTTGCCTTGATTCTCTTAAGCTCTACTAATTCTGGAAACTTTGTCTCAAGCTTGTCTGAAATGTTAATACCTAGAAATTGCGTCGCCTCGTGCCACATATCTGGAAATATTTTAGCTACAACTTGTTCTGGTTCCTCAAACTTTACGTCCGTTACATCTTGCTCTGCTTTTTCTGCCATCTGTTGGATCTCCTTCTCTTCATTGATCTCTACTGAGAGCTGATCCAGCAACGCCTCTGCAAATTCTTCAAACTCGCTCATTTTCGGTTAAGATTTCATGATACTACATTTAACGCTATCTTGAACACGTGTGTTTTTTTAAAATTGATTCAACGGTACCATTATCATTGTATAGTGCAGTTTGTTTCAATGCATTGTTCCAAACTGAATTTTCCTAGATTCCGTAATCTCAATGTATCTACAAGATCATCTTTGGAATTTAGCAGATGTCGGCCGCATTTTTTTGTGGTTGGGAGGAATGCCGGGGGTGGGTTTCGAACCCACGACCTCCAGATTATGAGTGTTGCCTTCTATGGGAGAACCTGTTGAGTTTACCATGTGAACTGGCACTCTAACCAGGCTGAGCTACCCCGGCACAGTATAAGGCAACATCTGTGAGAAATTAAATGATTCTGAAGTGTTCTTTACGTATCTAACTTGAATAAGTATGGATGCTTGTTCACAGATACTCGTATTTGGGTGGTTGATTATACCGAGTGACAATCGCCTTGATTTACTCTCTTATCTGCTGCCATGTGGTGTTTTCGGATTTGACCCAAAGGAATTTTTTTTGTAGTGCAGTAGTGTAGAGCTTTTCCCATTCGGCACCAACTTCATCAGTCCATGCCTTGAACACACGTGGATCTATATAATTTCGAAGTGACGTTCCCAAATTATAATCTCTAGTCTTCTCCGTCAGGTCTACCTGTAGCCTTAGCTTCTCTATCCTCCCCACATGTCTTTCCTTGCGATTTTTTATCTGTTCGTTGAGTCTTCTTATTCTCTTTCTTCTATTTTGTTTTTGTTTGTTTGTCTTTGACGTACTCTGTTTTACTTTTTTCAACGTCTCTTCTGCTGCTGCCCAAGGCTTGGCAGCTTTTATCTCCTTCAATTTGTCCTTTTTCTTCTGTAGAGACATTTCAAATGTCTTGGGAATAGTCCTTTTGTGGTTACACATTTTGGCTGCCTCAAGGTTGGCCAGTTTTGCATGGTACAGCTTTTCGTTTGCAGATCTATCGGCAATATCCTCATGCTTCTTTAGAAAGTCCTTTACCACGGTGGTTGCTAGATATGTCCTGAATACCTTGGCTGTGAGACCTTTTACTATTCCTGAATAGTATGCGTTGACGTGACGTGACGTGATTCCTTCAAATATCTCATCATTTGGCTTTTTGTTTTGTATCATCTTTTTAAGATTCTCCATAAACTTTACGTCTTGTCCTTCCACCTTGATTTTTTCTTGCCATCTCACACTGTCTTTTCCCAAAAAGTCAAATTCTATTTCATCTGAAGTGATGCGTATATGCTCTTTTCTCAATGTGGTGGCCCCAACAGTGTCTGCTTCATCAGGATCCTTTTCATCTCCCACCCTCATCGCTGTTCTGTAAATTAAGTAGCATGCGGTTGCAATTCTGTTGATTCTTACGTCATTACTTTCCATGTCTTTTATGATCCTGTTTTTGATCTTCTCAATCTCATCTGCAAGTTTGACTGCTTTTTCATACTTTGCTTTGTCTCTGTCCTGCTTTAGTCCAGCAGTATCTGCAAGCCAGACATACTTTCTTTTCTGTGTCAGTTTGTCCATCCAACTAGCTAGCCACATAGATTTCCCATCGTGGATGATCTTGTTCCATTCACCTTCTGGTACGTTTGCCTTTTTTCCTAAATTTAACGTCACATCTTTTTTTGTGATACGCGGCTTCCATTTTCCCCGTAATGGGTGCTCCCCTCTTCCAATGAATATTCCTGGCGGTTCTGCCATATAGTTTGCAACTTCTACTTCTTTTCCATCCATCATTGCCTTACCATACTTTTCTTTGAGTTGCTCGCGCAATTCTTTCCTTTTTACTGCTAAAGCCTTTCTTTCTTCCTTGGTCATCATTTCTCTGTGGTCCTTTTCCACACTTGCTATTTTGTAGGCATGAGAAAAGTCAATATCTTCGTATTTGATGCCTTTTAGTTCTGAGCTAAGAGTTTTTTCAAAATCTTTTGTAAAATTCTTCTGAAAGACTACATCTTGCACATACGGTGTCTCCTTTTTTTTTGCCCACTGGTATATCATCTCCTCTTGGTTGGGATCCAGATCTACCTCCTTTCCTCTTATTCGTATCTTGATTCCACGCGGCTCATATGCTGGAGGAAACATGATCCCGTTGTGTTGTAATGTCTTCCATTTCATTTCTTAACCTTCTTCAAGTTGTAGACTTTGACAAAATTGTATTTTCTTGTGTATATCAAGCTAACTTGCTTAGCATAATTCTTCCTAGTGTTGTATTTTGGCGTCTTCTTTACAATTTATTTCAAACATTTGGCTTATCTTGCAACAATTAATACATGTTGAGAGTTCTTTGATGAACTTTTTGTCTCATAAATCTGGTATTGGGTGTGCCGGTTAGTCGCCAAGTGCTGTATCTTGTGATGAGAATCTGTTGTCATCTGTATGTTGAATCTCTACATGTATTATAACTGCCTATGGTTGTGATGTCATAATTTAATTATTTGTAATCTAATTGTGTGATGTATCTTTTGCTGATTCCTTTCTCCTGTTTTTATTCTGTTGATTGTGGTGATTGTATATTCCTAGGCCGTACAAATTGTATTTTGATTGCACTCCTACATCCAACAGTAGGTTTTTTCACAATTTTTAGCACTCGTGAATATTCACTGCCTCAACTAGAAATAATAGATTATTTTTGATTTTTTCAGCATTTTCAATGAATACATCTAGTAAAAAATCTACTTTATTATCCATAAATCATACCATGCAAAAACTATGTTTGATGGATGGCATCACATCTTTTAATGTGTGGGGGATGACGCGTTATTGTGTGGAATACCATGCAGAGCATTTTTCCCATTTTACATGTATATTTTTTCACAACCCATTAATCTCTTGAATATTAACTGGATCTATTGCCAAAATACGACATTGCAATAATTGGTGGAGGAATTCTAGGTACGTGCATATCTTACTGGCTATCTTCTATATTTGACGTAAATCTTTGCGTAATTGAAAAAGAATCCAACGTTGCAATGCATGCAAGTAGTCGAAATACTGGAGTTGTTCATTCTCCTTTTTACTTGAATCCAAATACCAAGAAGACCATGGCAAGGGCAGCCCTTGTATCTCGTGACATGTGGGAGCAATTGGCAAGATCCCGAAATATTCCATGGAAGCAGACTGGTGTATTTGAGATTGCTCTAGATGAGGAACAGCACCAGACTCTTGAAGAATATATGGTGTGGGGAGAAAGAAATGGAATTCCCGAAGGTTCCATGAGGTTACTAGATGCACAACATGTATTGGAGATTGAGCCAAACTTAAAGTGCTATTCTGCAATCTATTGTGATCGTGAGGCTTCAACCAATTTTGGACAATTCACAAAAACACTGAAAGACAGTTCTACCCGTAATGGCACCAAATTCCTTCTTAACAAAAATGTCGTCAACATCAAAAAAAACAAAAATGGATACAAGATACTGCTTGAAAATGGTTCTAGTATTTCTGCAAGCTTACTGATTAATTGTGCTGGTGGAAACTCGTTGGATGTGGCACACATGATGGGATTTGCAACCGAATACTCTGACCTTCACTTTCGCGGGGAATACTGGATTGCAGATGACATATATCGCGATCTAGTAAGATCCACAGTTTACACCGTTGCAGAATTCAAAGAATATCCGTTTTTGGATCCGCATTGGATACGGCGAGCAGATGGTAGCACAGAAATAGGTCCTAATGCGGTACCGGTGCCTGGTCCAGAGATATACTCTGGTTATCTTGGGGATCCTATAACATCGGTAGCCAAACTTGGAGAAGTTCTTACAGGGAACGCGTTAAAGTTACTTTCTAATCCTGATTTTATCTCATTGCTGTCCCGAGAGTGGTTCAGCTCCCTCTCAAAGACCGCTATGGTTGGCCGTGTCCAGAAGTTCATACCAAAGGTACATCCACGATTTTTCTCATCTAGAGGAACTGCTGGAATTCGCTCTCCAATAATCACTCCTAGCGGCAAATTCCTACCTGATGTTCTGGAACTTGAGGGTGATTCTTCATTTCACATAATTAACTACAACTCACCTGGTGCCACCGGTGCACCCGCATACTCTGCATTTCTGGTTCACCGGTTACGTAATACGGGACTGCTTGACTATCCTGAATCCTCACAGGACACAGTGTGGAGATTCACCGATGTCATCGACCAATCTTAATATTTCATGACGATACAATATCTTCAATGCTACCTGATAGGTGTTCTGTAACCGAGTCTGGAAAACAATGTGTGAATACACCAGAGTTTGTAGTTTCAGTTATGGTGCATGATGATGAATATATGGTGGGGGTTACATGTGACAAACACAGGCAGGTAGTTACCAGCAAGATACAGATATTGCAGACCAAGGGCACGGTACCTCCTGGCAAGGTGATATTCACTAGACTAAAGGCGGTAGGTACTGACTGCATTCGCACTGACTCTGACGATTACATTCGTATAGATCATAATTCATCATGATTTAATGCCCATATTTGTGATATGTGCTTTGTACTAGTTCTTAAAAATGGGTCAATGTATACAGAAAAATTGGAATGGTATAATTATGTCATGAAATTGGGGTGTTAAGCTTACGCGCCATATATCTTGAGACAAACTTGTTAATAATTAGCCAGAACTAGAATGAAAAGCAAAAGTCTGTGTAGTCAATATGGTATAATGGTAAGCATGAACTTTATTTTGTGAATTCTGGAATATAATTATGGTTGATCCAAAACAATATTATTGTAAGTGGCATGTTCGTGTTTGATGTCGTTTCCAGCAAGACGGTTGCGCAGATTTCGGAGAACGGCAAAAATGCGCAGTCTGTTGAAACAAACTTCGTTGGCAGCAACTGATTTCATATACCCTATATTTGTACAGGAAACTGCCACCGAGAATACAGATATTGCTATGATGCCGGGGATAAAGCGCCTGCATTTCTCAGATATAACTGATGAAATAGAATCCATAGTCAATGTGGGTATTCCAGCAATCATGCTTTTTGGCATACCTGCAACAAAAGACAAGATGGGCAGCTTGGCATTTGACAAGAAAGGCATCGTACAACAGGCAGCATCTATCATACGCCAGTCATTTGGAGACGAGATTGTGATAATGGCTGACGTGTGTCTGTGCCAATACACACTGTCAGGTCACTGCGGCATCATACATGACTCTGTAGATGGTACTAAATATTTAGACAACGACACTAGTGTGAACATTCTTGCAAAGATTGCGGTCAGTCAAGCAGAGGCAGGAGTTGATGTTGTTACACCATCGGCAATGATGGATGGCCAAGTTACCGCAATTAGATCAGCATTAGACAATGCTGGTTTTTCAGACACCCTCATCATGTCCCAGTCGGCTAAACACAAATCGGCATTCTATGCTCCATTTAGAGATGCAACAGAATGTGCCCCGCAGTTTGGTGACAGAGCCACATATCAAGTTCCATATACTAATTCACGCGAATCCATACTTGAAATGGAATCTGATGTTTCTGAAGGCGCAGACATCATAATGGTCAAACCTGCACTTGCGTACCTTGATATCGTGTCGGAAGCCCGCAAGCAATTTGATCTTCCGATCTCAACGTATAGTGCATCTGGTGAATATGCCATGATAAGAGCTGCTGCAGCTGCTGGGTATGTAGATGAGAAACAGATTGCACTAGAAGTACTACACTCCATAAAGCGTGCAGGTGCGGACATGATGGTTACATATTTTGCAAAAGATGTGGCACAGTATCTGTCTGAAGAAACAAAATGATGATGCAGGCTTGAATATGTAATGTAAGTACCATCTTTTTACATATCAATTTAACTATGCAAATCTGTATGATCTACATTGAGCTATTAGAATAATATCTGTTTTGAGAAGCTTGATAATCTATATGTATCGGAAAACTGAAATATTTCCAGTTGGATTCTTACTGCATTGTTATTTGAACTAGTATCAGATATTGTAAAAATTGATGATATATTGCTGGTTGTAAGAGGTCGTGGTGCGGTGGGTGAGATTCGTAGTAATTCTCTTGAAATACGACAAAAAGACAAGTGGATTACTATAGGATCCAATGATGGTCCAGCACACATACATCTGGATTCAGAATGTGTTTCACATGCAGAGTTTGTCGTGGAAGAAAAACCTGATCGGACAAGCTACAGCATTAGATTTTATGATGATGATGGTGAGCGTGTATTGGCAGCGTTCTTTACGGGTATGTATGACCAATCTAAAAGCCTCAACCAATCACGTAAAAAATTATATGAACAGCTCAGAGAAAAATTTGGCTCCCACATAGAATTTAAAAAAAATACCGCCTAAAAAGAGGCGGGGAAATTTTTTACTGTGATTTTTTCTTTTTTGCTTTCTCAGTTTGTAGTTTAGCTAATTCCAATTCCTCATTGGTGTGTTTGAATTTTTTCAAGCTGATAGTTATTTGAGCATATAATATAAAAACTGCACATTTTTGCACATGCCTGCATCTAATATCCTACTGAGCAGATCGGTTTTTTGCCCGCCATGCCTAAGTGTAGATTCCTAATTGTGAGCCTGGCCATATTTATTCTGGTTTCTGTGGTAGAGCTCCCTA
Source organism: uncultured Nitrosopumilaceae archaeon (assembly GCA_964538885.1). Classification (GTDB taxonomy): domain Archaea; phylum Thermoproteota; class Nitrososphaeria; order Nitrososphaerales; family Nitrosopumilaceae; genus JAPOPJ01. The sequence continues at coordinate 19,262 of CAZIHR010000029.1, read as the reverse complement.
TGTGTGGTACCATTACCACGTTTTGAAGCCTAGTTAGTGGATCGTTTTTCTTTATTGGCTCTGACTCGAATACATCAAGGCCGGCACCTGCAATAGTTCCTCTCTTCAATGCGTTTACTAGATCACTTTGATTGACAATCTTTCCCCGTGCAGTATTTATCAATATTGATGATTGTTTCATCTCTTTGAATGTATTTGCATTGAACATGCCATCGGTTTCTTTGGTGTGTGGAACATGTATGGACAGTATATCACTGGCTGCAATTAATTCTTCTAGATCTACATATCTTGCTTTGAGGCGCCTTTCCTTATGCCTTGAAATGCGTTTCCTGTTATGATATATTACATCCATATTAAATGCCAAGGCCCTCTTTGCTACTGCCTCACCTATTCTGCCCATTCCAAGTATTCCAAGTGTTTTTGAATGGAGATCAATTCCCACATATTCATATGCGCCGTAAATCTGTGACCATTCTCCAGTTCTAATCATCCTGTCACCCTCAGTCACTCTTCTGGCAACGTCCAGAATCAGTGAAAACGTCAAGTCGGCTGTGGCATCAGTAAGGACCCCTGGCGTGTATCCTACGCGAATTTTCCTCTTTTTTGCATGTGCAATGTCAATGTGATCAAAACCTACGCTGTATGTGCTGATTGCTTTGAGGGATTTTGCAGAGTCAATTACTTCTGCATCGATCATATCATAGGGAAAACAGACAAGCCCGTCGACATCTTTTATTTTTGTTTGTAGTTGTTTTCTGGAGATGGGAATCTTCCCAGAATGGACGTCGATCAGATATTTTTTACTCAATTCATTTATCACAAAATCGTGCAGCTTGCTGGTAAGTAATACCTTCATAGTCACTGCCGCCTGTCTTAAACCATTTATAATATATCTGTGTAGTTATTATGTTGCCTGTCGATGTAATTGGTGAAGAGGAGTTTGCAATATGTGTTGAGTGTGGTAATTCAATTGAAAAATGCGTTTGTGTGTGTCCATATTGCGGCGAAAGGGACAAGTGTGATTGTGCATTATTTGATTCAGCCACAGGTGGATAGCGTTGGATATCGTAACTGCTGGTATGAGGATGTAAGAATTTGAGCTCTATTGATTTAACTTGGCTTATAGGTGGTCCGCAGGGAAGTGGCGTAGAGTCTGGTGCCAATATATTTTCCCAAGTATCTGCAGAGATCGGATATCATGTGTTCGGGAAAAGAGAATTTTATTCCAACATCAAAGGGGAGCACAGCTACTTTGCAGTACGTGTATCAGACAAACCAATTCACTCTAACGTAAATGATGTTTCCCTTATGGTCTCGTATGATGCGGAAACTATTTTTCGACACTTTGCAGATGTGTCTGTTAATGGAGGCATCATATATGATTCAAATCTGGAAAAACTTTCAACTGATGATGTCCGCACGTTGGACAATGACTTTAAGGGTCGGCTCCATCAAGCCCTCGAGTTACAAGACAAGCCGTTTACAGTAAGAGGTGCACTTGACATCGCAAAGGAACGAGGTGCTCTGCTTTACCCGGTATCGTTTAAGGGAATTTTACAAAGTATTGCAGAAGAGACTCAGAATCCAAAGATTCGTGGATTGGTCCGAATGTACAATGTGATCGGCGTCTCATTGTCACTTGGACTTCTTGGAATGCCATCTGACTCGTTGTTCAGCTCCATAAATCACATATTTTTGAAGAGGCCACAAGTTGCAGAATTGAACAACCAGGCCGCAAAGCATTCTTACAACCATGCCGCGTCCAACTTTGACAATTTTCAACACCGCCTACCTAAAATTAAAAAGATTCCAGACACAATCCTCGTTCAGGGTCACTTTGGGACATCTTTGGGTAAAATCATTAGTGGATGTAGATTTCAGTCTTATTATCCTATAACTCCAGCATCCGATGAAAGTGTCTACTTGGAATCCAATGCTATTTTGGACGTACAGAATGACGTGCCGTGTTCTACTATTGTGATTCAAGTGGAAGATGAGATATCGGCAATAGGAATGCTTATTGGTGCCGCATTAACTGGAACACGTTCGTCGACTTCTACATCTGGCCCCGGCTTTGCATTGATGGCTGAGGCATTGGGATGGGCAGGAATCAACGAGGTGCCAATAGTAATTACATTATATCAAAGGAGTGGACCGTCCACTGGATTGCCCACAAGACATGGACAAGATGATCTGTTGTTTGCTGTATTTGCAGGACATGGTGATTTTCCAAAGATAGTATATGCCTCAGGTGATATAGAAGAGAGCTTTTACGATACGGGAAGATGCTTTAACTACTCAGACATATATCAAGTACCTGTAATTCATATGATGGACAAATTTCTATCAAGCTCAGTTATAACTTGTAAGCGATTTGACCCTGAAAAAATTACAATTGACCGCGGAAAACTGTTAGACAAGATAGATGGATCATACAAGCGATTTGCGTATACGGAAGATGGAATATCTCCGCGCTCAAAGATAGGCATGGAAAATGGAATCTTTTGGAATACTGGAGACGAGTCTGATGAATATGGCCACATAACTGAAGATCCACAAGTAAGAATCAACATGATGAATAAGAGGATGTCAAAGATGGATCTGGCTCTAAAACAGATTCCTGACAGTGAGCAGGTGATATCTTTTGGAATACATGACTTTACTATAATTTCATGGGGATCTACCAAAGGCCCCATACTTGATGCATTGTCAGAGCTCAGAGAGGAGGAAATAGATATCGGATTTGTGCAGTTGAAACTCATTCACCCCTTTCCTGCCGCGCATGTAGAATCACTTCTCAAGGACGTAAAAACGGTAATCGATATAGAGGCAAACTATTCGGGTCAGCTTGGACAGATCTTCAAGCAGAATGTTCCAAAGGATATTGATTATTATATCTTAAAGTATACTGGACGTGCGATGACCAGTGATGAGATTCGCAATTCCTTGCGTAGAATAGTAGATCACACTGCAAGCAGGAGGCAGGTTCTCAGTCATGGCCCTTAAGCTTGCAGACTATAAGACTGACGTGCACAATGACTGGTGTCCTGGATGTGGGGATTTTGGAATCGTTAATGCATTGCAGATGGCAATGGCTGAAATGGGAATAGACCGGAACAAGGCCGCTATATTCTCTGGTATTGGTTGCTCTGGCAAGACATCCCATTATATCAATACGTATGGAATACATACATTACATGGTAGGGTTCTTACCTTTGCCCAAGGAGCCAAGATCGCAAACCCGGATCTGACGATAGTTGCAGTGGGCGGCGACGGTGATGGTCTGGGAATAGGTGCGGGTCACTTTGTTGCAGCAGGAAGGCGCAACGTGGATATGACATACATCATATTTGACAATGGTGTTTATGGACTGACCAAGGGACAAGCATCTCCAACATTGAAACTAGGCGAGAAGACAAAGTCATTACCAACTCCCAACTCTAACTATAATGTCAATCCAATAGGTTTGGCCGTGGCAAGTGGATTTACCTTCGTTGCGCGTGGCTATTCATATGATGTGAGACATCTCAAGGATCTTATTGAAAAGGCAATAAGTCACAAAGGATTGTCATTTCTTGATGTATTACAACCGTGCCCCACATACAACGACATCAACACAAGGGACTGGTATGCTGGTATTGATATGGCAACTGAATCTATGGAGAGACATTCAAGGATCTACAATCTCAATGATACTGGCTTTGACCCCACTGTATATCACAACGAGAGGGCGGAGATTGATGAAAAGCTGTCGCAGGCTTTAGTAAAGTCCTTAGAATGGGGTGACAAGATACCAATTGGCATATTTTATCAGAATGAGCTGATCTCTACATATGCTAGTAGGCTTGTAGACAAGATTCCAAATTATCTGGAAAATCCGCCATACAACCAAAAGATATCAAAAGATAATTCTCCGATAACTGATATCTCTGGATTACTTGATTCCATGCAGGCATAGTGACAACTCCTTTGAGTATGTGGATTTGCAATTCGCTTGAAACCAAATGGGTTATAGTCTAGTTTAGTAGATCATTTTACACTTGAACGTCGCCGAAGCAAATAAGGTGTTTCGAAAGGCAATACTTGATGGTTTTTTTGAACCACAACTTGCCCATCTGGGCTTTCAAAGATCTACATTGCAGCACCCAACAATAGATGATTATGGCTTGGTGCGCTCAAATTTATTGCATATCTTTTTTGATGTAAATGCTGGTTTGGACTATCCTGATGGGGATGAGTGGTTTATAGTTGATATGTTGTTTCCTTATAATGTCGGGTTACCTGACTTTATGAAAAGCGCTGACTACTTTACTGCGATTATTTTTGGAGACAAGACTTGTTGGCATCACCGTGAACTAGTACGTTACAAATACGGCAAGTCCAAAAAGCTTGACGATGCACTGGAGTTTCTAGAATCAAAATATGAAGAACTACACGCGTTGCTTGTACCCGTACAAAAAGACATCAATTGACTGCCCTCCATCTATTATCCCTAAAGATATAATTTGCATTATTTGTAATTGCATGGTCAAGTTGCCATCTTGCGGTTTTTGGGTTGAATCTGTATCTTATCTCAGACACACCTGCGGGAATCTTTTCTGGGTCCATGTGGTATGGCAGTAACTCCAACACAAAATCCATCTTTTCAACTGCATTGTCAAACCATTGTCTCTCGTCTGGGTCAATCACAAATACTATTTTTGGCCTCCCAGCAAAATCAATCTGTATCTTTAGTGCATTTTTGGAACCTCGTCTCCTCTTCATCTCTTTGAACACTGCCTTTATCTTCTCCCAGCGTCTGTACTCAAACCACTGAAAGAATTCCTCGTTGAACTTCAGCGGAATTTCCATGCCAAGAAAGCTTACAAAGTCCTCATTGTCCTGCTCTATCTCATCTTGTTTAATGGTAAATCTACCTATGAGATAGCCGTATATTACTTCTATCTCCCATGGCGATATGCCGTAGTAGTGTAATGTGGTGACCATCTTCTCTTTGGCCATTAGTGTGTTGTTATATAACTCGCAATTAAATATTCAAGTCATATATCATATATTTCTTGTATCGGCTTTACGTTGTCTGTATGTGAAGTCTGTATATGTCCAGTTTACATTATGCTCACAACTACATTCTAACTATTTTAAAATAGAAATCCAAAAGATATGGATCAGATTCAGGTTTTTATTACCATCTTAACCGCGCCTCTTACTAATGTGGTTGGTCTGAAATTTTAGTTTGATAATCACGAGATGATCATATTAAAAATCTAGCATACCACCTGATGGCCAAAGCATTTTTTTACAGCGCCATCTTGAACATAGTGCCCATATCGCGGTCCTTCATGAAACTTGGATCTTGTTGCTGGTAATTGATCTTCTGCGATATTCTCTTCATGAGGTAGAGTACAATTTTGTAAAGCAAACTCCATACAAAACTATCCTGATTCTTATCATATGCACGCAGCAACAACGTCAAAATCCATTCTGAATTGGGATAATGTTCAGAGATGTATTCTGCTAGGTATTTCTTTGAATTATTTATCTTGTATCTTATATGTTCGAGCGTCTCATCTTGCAATGTGTAGCCTGTCTGTAGCACTGATACTTTTCCATGCCTTAATGAGTGTAGTATGTCATCTAGATTGTTTTCTGCTTCTATTACGTTTACGCATCTGCCTAGTGTAGAAAGCACATGAGAATCGCTTCCAGCTACTTTGATCATATTGTTTTCCATGGCAAAACAGGCCGCACGCGCATTGGAGATAATGTCAATATTGTTACTGTTAAATACTTCTACCATGTCGCATTTTTTTGCATCCTCACGTAGCGCATCTAACAGACTGAACGGGTGTGCTGCTGAAGATATGCCATCCTGTGATCTCACTCTGTCAATTACCTCGTCAAGGGATAGATCTGACGGTATTGCTTCTCTGATGCCATAAGCTAGTACATGTGCCCCCGTATCTATGGTAATTTCTTCTGCTGGATAAATCTGAATGTTCTTGAATTTTTCGTGCTCATTTTTGCATTCAAGCATTTTATCATATCCGTCAAGTGTGTTGTGATTTGTAACAAATACCGCATCAAGTCCCCGACTATACGCCTGCTCCAACTGGTCCCTTATGGGAATGTCACAGTCATAGGGTGTCTCCTCTTTTCCCATATGAAAATTTGAAAAGGTGTTGTGGCAATGTAGCTCTGCCTTTATGTACATTTTCACTGTCAACTTTTTTCTTTAGTTATAAATCCTCTTGGAATGGCATATTACCTGAAAAGGTCTTTGTCTTCTGCTCGATTCAATTTTGAAATTGGCCATTCCCCGAAATCAAAGTGGTAGCCCCTGATGACTGTAACAGGACAATTCAAAGTCTTTTTCATGACCAGCTCTGCAGCTGATGCAAGCTCGTCTGCTACAGCAATGGCAGTCACACGCAAGGTCCTGCCGAAAGAGTCTTGGATTCCCTCATAATCTAGAATGGGATCCATGCCGTTTATTCCTATTGCACAGTTTGTCTGGCCCATTCTGAATGGGCGTCCAAATGTATCTGATATGATTACTGCCACATTCTGTCTGGTTCTTTGAAATATTCCTTTGCGAATTCTTCGGGCTGATTCGTCGGGATCCACAGGAAGTAAAGTGGCATGATTTTTGCTTACGTTGCTTTCGTCGATACCTGCATTTGCACATACAACACCGTCATGGGTCTGTACGATTATGATGCCATCTTGCAGTTTGACAATTCTTTTGGATTCGGACAGTACAAGCTCTATTATTCTTGGGTCTTTTCTATATTGGGATGCAAGTCCCTTTGCAAGCAATGATGGATTTACAGTGGACAGCTCAACTACTCTTCCCTCTTGTTTTGAGATGACCTTTTGCGCAACGATTACCACGTCACCATTTTTGATTTCGGTCGAGGACGTGATGAGCTCCACAAGATCATCAGATGGTTCCACCTCCTTTTGAATTAAAATGGGAATGATCTGCAAACAAGATGTTTGTGTGTTGCTACACTAAAATTGTTTATGTGCATGTTGTAGCAATCAGATAGATTTGGAGTAAATATTTTTGTCGATTTATACATGAGACACAACTTGGTACAAATCTGTTTCACACATATTATAATTCAGATACGAGTCTACGCAAATCCAATACAGGCATAAAATCTGCTACAGTCTACCAAAAAAACTTATGTCTGACACTTTACTATTTCTAGTATCTTTGTGAGATCTTTTTCCTCTAATGTGACAGTTGCTTTGTCCTTTACTAGGTCTTGAGCTCTATATGCAATTCCTGTGCCGCATATGTCGAACAGTTTTATGTCATTTGCTCCGTCAACCACACACACAATATCTTCTTTTCTTTCCCCCCATTCGGAAATTTTTATGTTGGCAGACTTTGATTTGTCTGAATCAACGTTGATTTTTACTCCATCGAGCTTGCCATCCTTGAAGATCAATTCATTTGAAAATATATAGTCAAGATCAAGTTCCTGCTTTAGTCTGTCGGTCATTATTGTGAATCCACCCGAAATTGCCATTAATTTCCATCCTGCGGCTTTCAAAGCTTGGCATGCTTCCTTTGCACCCGTCATTATCGGCAGGGCATTAGCTACTTGCTGACACGTTTCATAGTCTAATCCTTTTAATGCATCAACCCTTGTACGTAACCCCTCTTCCCAGTCTATGACTCCCTGTATCCCTTGCTTTGTAATCTCCCATATCTCATCTTCTTTGTTGATCTTTTCTGCAAGTGTGGGAAGGTATTCAGCATCATAAAGCACTCCTTCTACATCGAAAATAACCAGCAAATTGCTTTCGAATTTGCAACAAATTTATAATTATATTAAAGTTTAAACTGCCATTCACAAAACAGTTAGCAATAAATCATAGAACTACAGGGGATTTGTTGTGACTGAGTTAGAACACAAATTTGAAGTGGAAGTACAAACCACCGAGAAGCGGCAAAAACTTCCTGACACAATCAAGGCCGAACTCAAGGCTTCTGGCATGATGGATGAAAAAGGCAAGCTCAAGCTGAAGGGAGTGAGTCCAAAGATGTTCAAAAGAATGAAGCAAGAGTTTGTGGATTGTCCAGTTATCAAACAAGAGACACATTTTATTCAGTGTTTTATCTGTTCAAACTTTCAAAGTCGAGTAACAGGTAAGGTTCTCTGTAAGGGTGACCCGTTAAAGTAATGTTCTTCCACGCGAAAGGCTCATTAATTGACTATCTGTCGGTATGCTAGTTTGAGCAAGGAAGATGTGGGAATCACCGTCTCAAAGGATGATGACTTTAGTGAGTGGTATACTCAAGTTGTACTCAAAACAGAATTTGCAGACTATGCTCCTGTCAAAGGACTCATGGTTCTTAGACCTGATGGGTATGCAGTTTGGGAATCATTGCGAAATGTATTTGACAAAAAATTCTCGGACGCAGGTGTTAGAAACGGCTTTCTCCCCGTATTAATACCCGAATCCCTTCTTGGCAAGGAGCAGAAGCACTTTGAGGGATTCAATCCTGAAGTGTTTTGGGTGACGCATTCTGGAACAAATGAGGTTGGGGACAGACTAGCTCTTAGACCTACCTCCGAGACAATTGCGTATACAATGTACTCAAAATGGATTCAAAGTTGGAGGGATCTTCCGTTGAAGATCAACTTTTGGAATACTGCACTTAGGGCGGAGATCAAAGCTACCAAGCCTTTCCTGAGAACCTCGGAGTTTCTGTGGCAGGAAGGACACACGGTACACACTACAATGGAGGATGCAGAACGCGAAGTGCTTAACATGTTGGAAATCTACAAAAGTACCGTGGAAGAAGAGCTTGCAGTGCCAGTAGTTACTGGTCACAAAACCGAGAAGGAAAAATTTGTCGGGGCTGTATACACAACCACTATGGAGTCTATAATGCCTGACGGCAAGGCACTACAGATGGGTACGTCCCACTTTCTGGGTCAGAATTTTTCCAAGCCTTTTGAAGTCAAGTTTGCAGATCGTGACAATGTGGAGCATTTTGCTTGGCAGACTTCATGGGGCGTATCCTGGCGACTCATAGGTGCAATGATTATGATACATGGGGACGATCAGGGTCTGGTGTTGCCTCCAAGGGTAGCACCAATTCAGGTGGTGATAGTTCCTATCTGTGGAAATAAAGATGCTGGAGATGCCGTGATCTCCAAGGCAGATGAGATTAGAGACATACTAGTGCAGAAAGGCATGAGGGTTCATGTGGATAAGAGAGAGGGTCTCACTCCCGGCTACAAATTCAACGATTGGGAGATGAAAGGAATTCCAGTCCGAATAGAGGTGGGGCCACGAGATATAGAGAAGCAGAGTGTAATAGTCGTAAAGCGATATAGTGGCGAGAAGACCAATTTGAGTTTTGTTGATGTAGATAGAATTCCTGTCATGCTTGAGGATATACAACAATTGATGTTGAAAAGAGCAAGAGAGCAGTTAGAAAATATGACAGTACAGGTAACAGATTATGAGGAATTCAAAAATCAAGTGAGCAAAGGTGGATTCATCTCTGCCTCGTGGTGTGGTAGAACCGATTGTGAGGAGAAGATCAAGGAGGAGACAGGTGCAGACATACGCGTGATTCCGTTTGGCTCAAAAAATACATCAATAAGGTGTATGTATTGTGGGGGGCAGAGTGAATCTGTCCCGTTCTTTGCTCGTGGCTACTAAGTCAGATATAATAGTGGAGGAAAATAGATGCACAATATTGAGCAGACTGGTGTCAAATAATTCAGAGTCACTGTTAGAGCAGTTCGAAGAGACCCGGACACGAACAATGGATATTGTGAGTACTTTGGCAAAGGACGATTTTGTGACGCAGACGGCGTTTTTTACCAGCCCTCCAAAATGGCATGTGGGTCATGTAAGCTGGATCTATGAGGCAATCATGAGTAAGATGAATTCCAGTTACAAATTTTATTCTGACGAGTTCTCTGACTTTCTCAACTCGTACTACCAACAGTTTGGTGTGCCCCGTGACAAGGGATTGCGTGGGACTATATCGCGCCCCACAGTTGATCAAATATTTGAATACTTTGATGTAATAAACGGACGCGTTAAGGAATTAATCGAATCCGGTAACTTTGATGATGACTTTTCCCATCTGATCATTATGGGTCTTCATCATGAGTGCCAACACCAAGAACTTTTGATATATGATTTACAACATATGCTTGCAGATAGTTACGTGCCTGTACAAATGAATGATATCCCAATACCTCCAACTGTAGAAAATGAGACAATCGCCGTTGAGGGTGGAATCTATACCATGGGATACAACGGAAATGACTATTGTTATGATATTGAGCTTCCAGAACACAAAGTCTATCTGAATGACTATGAAATAGACACATTTCCTGTCACAAATCAGGAATTTCTTGAATTCATTGATGCTGGTGGATACGAGAATTACAGGTATTGGCTGTCTGATGGATGGGACAAGGTCAAAACTAACGAGTGGGAAGCACCAATGTACTGGATGAAGACAGATGAGGGCTGGAAGATAAGAGATTTTCTTGGAATTCGTAAGATTGATCTCAATGAACCCGTATGCCACGTAAGCTATTATGAGGCCAATGCATACTGCAAATGGGCAAAAAAGCGTCTCCCCACCGAGGCTGAATGGGAAAAAGCCGCATGTTGGAACGAGGATCAACAGGAAAAGACGATCTTTCCATGGGGGAACGAACCTCCCACAGACCGTACATGCAACCTTCTGGAATCACACTATTGGGCTTGCACCAAAGTGGGTACGTACCCCGACGGCAAAAGCCATGTAGGGTGTCAACAGATGATTGGGGATGTGTGGGAGTGGACATCGTCTGATTTTACTGGATATCCAGGATTCAAATCGGGGTTTGACGAATATAATGACAAGTGGTTTGCAAACCAAAAGGTTCTCCGTGGCGGCTCGTTTGCCACACCTAGAATGTCCATACGCGGAAGTTACAGGAATTTTTTTAGATTGGATGAACGATGGATGCTTTCGGGATTCAGATGTGTACGGGATCCTGTCCCCTAGATGCCAACGTCAGTGCAAAGTATTTCTTCTCATCATACCATGTGCACCTGACATCAAATCCTGCATCTTGTAGAATGTCATGAATCTGCCTTGGTTCGAACTTGTGGGAGTATTCTGTGTGTATGAGCTCTCCGCGCCTCAATCTTATTTGTTGGCCCGATTTGGCAATGATCACTGATTGTCCTACAAGTGATTTTACGTACATCTCAATTCTTTGTTTTGCTTGGTTGTATGTGGCAATATGCTCAAAGTTTTCTAGATCAAAATCTGCATCAAGCTCGTCATTTATCCTAGTCAGTACATTGAGGTTAAACGCAGATGTGACTCCTAGGGAGTCATTGTATGCTGACTCTAACGTTTTTTTGTCTTTGACTAGATCCAAGCCAATGAGAAACAAGTCTCCTGTCTTCATGGCACTATAAACTGTCCTTAAAAAGTCACGTCCATCATATGGTTCAAAGTTACCGTAGCTTGAACCCAAAAATATTGTCAAATTCTGTCTTCCGTCTAATCTGCTGAGAAACTCTAGTCCTCCATCATATGTGTCAACAATTCCTGTTATGTGTAGCATATCGTAACTGGCAAGTAACTGTTCTGAACTCTCCGTAAGTATCTCTGATATGTCAATAGGTATGTACTCTATGGGCCCGCCGGTTCTATTGAGAACGTCTAGGATCAGTCGTGTCTTTGTGGATGAACCACTACCTAGCTCCACGAGTCTGCATCCGTCATCTAGATATGTGGCCAATTCATCTTGAATACTCTTCAAAATATGAATCTCAGATCTTGTCAGGTAGTATTCGGGCAAAATGCATATATTTTCAAACAATTCTGAACCTTTTTTGTCGTAGAAGAATTTGGGGTTGATGGATTTCCTTACCTGTCTCAAACTATCGGAGATCTCCTCGGCAAATGTCTTTTCAATTTTTGTGCTGTGCGGCTTGTAGTATTGCAATCTCGAATCTACTGTGAATTTTTTATACTCTTGATTTTTTTGAATTACCTTGTTCAAGTTTTAACGGTGCTTGCGCTGGCCATAAATGCCTTACCATCATTTTGTTGTGGCAACGATCATCTTTGAGATGTGAAAGTAATTCTGTAATGTTGACAACATTTTCGGCATGCCATCCATATTATATCCTTACAAAATTAAGCTACTTGATATATCACCAATTCTGACCAAATACATTGAATGAAATTCTTCGTGTGGAACATCTTACAAAACATTTTACAAAAAAAAGCATCTTTGGTTCGGAGCAGACATCCGTTATTGCTGCAGATGATGTCTCGTTTTCTTTGAAACGAGGTGAAGTTTTTGTACTGGCAGGTGAATCTGGTTCTGGCAAATCCACCATTGCAAAGATCATTTTACAGTCCATCAATCAGGATTCAGGTAGTGTTATGTTTGAGGGCCACAATATTGCTGACAATCCGCAGAACTTGGCAAGTCTGAGGATGGGTTGCCAGATGATCCATCAGGATCCTTATGACTCGATCAATCCACGTATGCGTATAGGAGATATAGTATCTGAACCACTGGAGATCCACCGTATAGGTGATGGGCACACACGTAGACAGCGAGTGCTTGAAGTACTGCAGGAAGTCAAACTTGAACCTGTAAGTGAAATTGTCAAAAAATATCCTCATATGCTGTCTGGTGGACAGAGGCAGAGGGTGGTGTTGGCAAGGGCACTGGCTACAAGGCCTCGGGTAATCTTGGCTGATGAACCCGTCTCTATGCTAGATGTATCAATCAGGGCAGAGGTTCTTGAATTGATGCACTATCTGCTTCAGAAGCATGGAATCTCGTTTGTTTACATCACGCACGATCTGGCTACTGCTAGATACTTTGGACATCGGATCGGGATCCTGTATATGGGAAGAATTGTAGAAATGGGTCCAATCGATGATGTATTGTTTAGTCCCAGACACCCCTATACTCAGGCACTGGTTGATGCATTACCTGAACCAGATCCTGCAAACTTGGAGAGGAGACGTGATGTCCGCATCAAAGATACAATAAACGAACAACATGCTTCTGGATGCATATTCCGTAATAGATGTATATACGAAGTGAAACAGTGCTCTGAAGAGCCACGATTGAGAGAATGTGGGTCACAGCATCATGTGGCCTGCCATGTAGATCTGGACTAGGATGCCTTTATGGTGTGTTTCTGGTCCTTGTATGTGACTATATTTGAAACACCGTTTTTTGGATATACACCGTAGACGAGCTTGGCTTTTTGAACCAAGGCATCTTTGAGCGAGACCATTATAAACTGGCTCTCTTTGGCTCGCTCACTGAGTATCTTTGCAAGTCTCTCAGAATTAGGCGCGTCAAGGTGGGCATCAATCTCATCAAACAGGTAAAACGGAGATGGTTTTAGCCTTTGAAGCGCGAGCACAAATACGGTGGCTGCAAGAGTTTTTTCTCCCCCACTAATTGATGTTGATTCTCTCTTTGGCTTGTTTGGAAATTGGAGCAGATATGATATTCCAGAGTTAAAGATATCGTCCTCATTTTGTAGCTCAAGCCAAGCATTACCACCGGTCATATTGTTGAATATGGTGCGTATCTCCTTGTCTACCTTGTCAAAGGCATCAAGAAAGCTCTGTCGTTTGTCCCTCTCGACTTTTTCTATAAACTCGACGATCGAATTTCTCTCATTTTCAAGTGCGTTCTTTCTAGGCGACCACAGTCTATATCCTTTGATCACTTCTAGATAGTTATCTGGAGCCTTTGCATTAAGTTCATTTAATGTTTTTAATTCTGCTTCCAGCTCATCCACAATGGGACTTACATCAAACGTTTCTGTGTCTTTGCTTAATCCTGCTGTTGTTAGAGTTTGTCGGAGTTTGACCTCGCTCACAGCAATGTCTTGCAGGTCTCTTTTCAACGAATCTGACTGTCGAGTCATGGAACTTGTGTCGCTGGTGAGTCTCTTCTCTTCTCCATTCAGTTCCTTTAGCTTACCGTCACAGTCGTTGATGTGTTCCATAGATGAGCTTCCTGAAGATATGGATTCCTGTTCCTTTTGTCGTAATTCTATTAAAATTTCATTCTTTATTTGTAATGCTTTTCTATGTTCTTGTATTTTTACTTCCAATTCATCTTTTTCTTGCATCTTGCTTCTCTTTTCTGCATCGAGGTCATTTTCCCGGGAGCTATATCTTTTGTCGGTAGTTTCCAGTTCTGCAAGTGTGGTGGTGGCCTTGATGTGCTCTTGCATTATCTCTGTGTGCATTCTCTCCGCGTTTGCCTTGTTTGTATTGGCCACTTTCAACTCGCGTGCTATTCTTACTAGTTCTCCTTCTGCATAGTTTTCTCTTACTATGCCTATGCGCTCCGTAATGGATTCTGTATGTGATTGCTCCTTTGCAATACTGGTATCCAAGAGGGATAATTTCTTGGTTATGTCAGTTATTCTATATTCTAGGTGTTTTTTCCTGTGGTGAGACGACAAAATTTTTGTTTCAAGGTTGGACTGCTGTTCGTTTGCCGCAATCAAGTGTTTTTCTGATACTACTAACCTGTCAGTATTGGCTTGTATCTTAGTTTCAAGTTCCACAAGTGCATATTTTTTTGTTTTGACGTATTTTTTGAGGCTGTTGATTGAGGCAAACAGCCCATCAATGTGAGTACTCATGGAAATCAGCTTTGTCAGCTTGGATATCTTGGAATTGATGTCGATTGTGACGGTTCCACCACTTGCCTCAAAAAATTCACCATCTAACGTTACTGATTTGTATCCCATTCCAGCGATGTTGTGTGCCGATTCTTTCGAGTCGGCAATCACAATATTGCCAAACAAGAATGTCTTTAGTCTCAAGTATTGGGCGTCACATTGTATGTGATCTGACAGTACGCTCAGTGCACCTGAAATCTTTGGCATGTCAAGCTTGAATTCTGGAATTGCCTCAAGTGGGATCATCTTTAGTTTTGAGAGGTTTTTTGAGCGGGCAAATTCTGCAACTGAAAGTAATGCAGTAAAGTCATTTACTACTACTGCTTTTAACCAGTAAGAGCTAGCCGCAAGTATGGCTCGTTCATATTTTTTATCCCATGAGATCATCTCGTAGACTAGACCCAATATGCCTAGACTCTCAGCGTCCTCCTTGAGCTTTGCAACGGTATAATCTTCATGCATAAATCCCTTCACAGTTTTGATTTTTGCTTCATATTTGTTGGCGGCATTATTGGTTTTTTCTAGAAGGGATCCTGATTCTTCCAACTCACTTTCAATATTTGACTTTCTTGCATCGAGTTTTTCACGTCGTGTCTTGAGTTCGGAGATTGTATCTTTGTGACTTTGTATTATGGTGTTCAATCTATGTTTGATTGTTTCCATTTCTCCAGTGTTGTGTTTTATCTCTTCAAGTTTGTTGGTATTGATGTGGATCTTATCTTCGTTGGATTTTTTCTCATTTTGTATCTCTCCAAGTTTTGTTTTGGCCGCGTTTTGCTGATCAAACAACTGTTGTATTTTTTGGTCAATCTCTGATTTTTTTGATGCAGCTGATGACTGCTCATCCAAGACCTTCTGTCGTTGCATATCTACAAGCTTTAGGTCTTCTGTGATCTTGTTCTTTCTTGTATCTATGGTTGTTAGAGATTCTTTTGCCGCAATAATTTGGGGTGAGATTTCGGCCCGCAAATCATCAATATTCTGTAACTCCACACCTATTTCGGACAGTCTGGTTTTTATCTGCTCGACATTCTTCTGAGATGCCGACATTGCAGCTTTTTCAGATTCGTGTTCTTCTATGGCGTTGCT
Organism: uncultured Nitrosopumilaceae archaeon; assembly: GCA_964538885.1. Classification (GTDB taxonomy): domain Archaea; phylum Thermoproteota; class Nitrososphaeria; order Nitrososphaerales; family Nitrosopumilaceae; genus JAPOPJ01. Next base: position 3,446 of record CAZIHR010000029.1, on the reverse strand, counting down.
TAGTTCCCGATCTATTGTGGACTTGGATCTAGTCCTCTCTGCCGCATCTGCCATCAGTTCAGATTTTTTTGCCTCTATCTCTATTATCTGCGTGTGTACTGCGATCTTTTCTTCAGTGAGTTTTGTAATTTTATCTGAAATGGAATGTAGCAACAGTTCTTTCTCAGATTTCTGATCCAGTGTGGTTTTGAGCTTGCCTGCTGCGTCTATGGCTCTATATCTTTCAAGTTCTTTCCTAATGGTATCGTATCGTAGTTTCTGGTTGCGTTCCTCCTCCAATTCATCTATCTGTTTTTTAATCCCGTCCATCCTAACATTTGCTATCTCTAGCCTCCTATCTGCCTCGTTTAATTCCTTGAGAGCGGCATCTTTCTTTTCATCAAAGTATGCTAGGCCCAACATGGTCTCAATGGTAACGCGCTTCTCATCTGAGGTCATTTCTGAAATCCTCGTAACCGTCCCCTGTTGAACCGCGTTCAGTTGACCCAGCCCTGCATTTGCCATGTCAAGCAGATCCAGAATGTGACTCCGATTTGTCTTCTTTTTGTTGAGGTAGTATGTGTTCTCTCCGCGTTCATCCATCTCGCGTGTTATGTCTACAGTATCAGAATCCACTGGAATTCTTCTATCTGTGTTATCAAAATGGACGCTGGAACGAGCCATCTTCGGACCGCGTCTGTTCCCGTCAATGTCGTGGATGAGTGACCGCAGTCTATCTACGCGCATCACCTTTGGTTTATTTTCGCCCATTGCAAAGATAATCGCGTCTAATATGTTACTTTTCCCAGATCCGTTTGGGCCTGATATGGATACTAGGCCTGGCTCAAACTGTACTATTGTGTTTTTGAATCCAAAGGACTTGAATCCAAATATCTCTACCTTCTTGATGTGTACCAATAGTGATACTTGTTTATCCTAACGGATAATCGCTACTTGCCAAGTTTAGTTGACATGTTTGCTTAATTTTTCTTGGTTTACAACGGCTTTTTTCGTAGTGGCCACGCATACTATGTACACAACTCATCTCATTTATTTTACTTGCTGGTAGGGTTTGAGCCATTTGACTGTGCAGAACTTGTAATTCTGGTAAGAGTGGTCTGATCATCAAGATTTGGATATGTATGTAATTAAAAATGAGGCTTTCTGGTTTCCATGCGTTCATTATTGGTACATTACAAATACTTCATCTGGGCTGTATGTTCTCTCAGCCAGTTGTGATGAATCCTCAAGAAATCCATTATTCTTCTGTCTTCGTTCTTGTCGATTGGGGCACCGTTTGCAAGCACACTGAGATATTTTAGATCTGACTCTAGCTGACGTAGTGATTTTTTGACTTCTTCCTTATGTCCTGTCTCGGTATATTTGATGACCCTTTTCTCAGCTGACATTACATCACTTTCCAAATCTGCAATCTTTTGATGGATTTCTTGCACAAATTATAAACAGTTCTAGTTTAAGATAATCTTGTCTCAGTTATTGTTTAAAATCTGTTTGAAATTTTTATCATTTTTCAAACAATTTTCCGGAAAATATCACAATAACTAGTCTGATCCCTGCATTACTATTTGACTACTTTACAGTTTTATATGTCGTGTCAGACAGCTTGATATTGAAACCTATCGCTACATTCACCTTCAATACATCCCGTCACCTCCTGATAATGGTGCCGCTACTCATAGTGACTGTAGTTGCTGTGCTTACTGGCGTATTAGCTCCAGACGATGCATTGGCCAGACACACTGTCGTGCCACCTGGACCGGTAACCAATCTTGTGGCAACTCCGGGCGATTCCTCCATAACACTCTCTTGGAAAGCTCCTGAAAAGATAGGTAGCGCCTCAAGCATCTATTATAGTGTCCTCTACAAAGTCACAACAAATGTAGAGTGGAAAAGACACACTGCAAGTATAGGTTCGAATACAAGTACTACAGTCAGTAGCTTGATGGATGGTAGTTACTATGAGTTCCGTGTGTATGTTCACAGTACGGATGGTAACTCGCCTTGGACTCGTACATCTGCCACGGCTGGAATTCCTAGTGCTCCACAGGATCTAAAAGCTGTTGTTGGCAACAGTCAAGTGACGCTCTCTTGGACGGTACCAGAAAAGAATGGTGGATCTGCAATCTCCGATTATGTCATAGAATACAGGATCTTCGATACATGGACCATATTCAAGGATGGTATGTCTACGAACACAACTGCAACTGTCACTAACTTGACAAACTTTACAGAGTATGACTTTCGCGTTGCAGCAAGGAATCAGGTGAACATAGGAACTTGGTCTACCACAATCGCGGCTACACCAGTATTGCCTGTACCGGGAGCCGTCACTCAGCTGAACGCGTCATCTGGTGATAGCAAGGTGGATCTCAGATGGACTGAACCTGTAGATGGGGGCCCTATAGACAATTACATTATAGAGTACAAGGAAACAAATTATGGCTCGTGGATCGCACTCTCAATACGTGCCGACGGCGGGACGACATTTCCTATAAGCTATCTTGATAATGGAATATCTTATGATTTTCGAGTGGCTGCTAGCAACAGTGCAGGTCAGGGGCCGTGGTCTAATACGACTACTGCAACTCCTTCCGCTTAACGAATAACTAGATATGTGGTTGCATGCGATATAATGATGGATTCTTCTAGTCTGCATGATACGCGCTAAATGTTACTGTTGTATCTCCTGTAAAGATGAAAATTAAAGGTGTAATTTCCTGCCACATGATGATGTACCGAAAAAGGAATTTAGTCAATAATTCATCTAAATATATTATAGTAAAAGTATGGTTAAGCACAAGATTCAATTTTTGTGATAAATTGGATCTATATGTGATGTGATTGATATCTATTTGTTAAAAATGAATATGCCGCAAAATAATTTATTGATTGTAAGTGTTAACCTCGTGCCTAGATTTTTACCATTACCGTGAATTTTTTTGTCCCATATGATCCAAATACTGCATATTAGCATACGCGGCATTGAACGAACAGTCAAAACCCTACAAGAGACTCTACAAGGAGACAAAGCTTGAGAACCTAAAACTCAAGCAGGTCGTCGAGATTCAGGAGTCCCGGATACCGGCCTTGGAACGCGCGCTTGCATATTACGACAACGCAAATACCCCGCCGTCGCACAACGCGCTGAGCAGGCAGGGGAGGCGGCGGGAAAAAATGCAGGCAAAGAAGAACGGAAATGGGAGCGGCAAACCGCGCGGGGCGCCGGCGGGTCATCGGGGCGCCACCCGCAGGCCCAAGCCTACGGAATTTGAGACGCACGCGTCGAATAAATGCCCGCGGTGAGGTTCCGCAAGACTGAAAATTACGCATACGAATTACCGCGACATTACCGAGATCCCGCCGCCCCCGGAGGCGGTCACCACGCGCCACGAAATCAATACGTGTGCGTGCCGCGCGTGCGGAGAAAGTAACATACTGCCGGAAAC
>CAZIHR010000028.1:0-14427 GCA_964538885.1 uncultured Nitrosopumilaceae archaeon | reverse complement strand
GATCTATATATTTCCGTAACGAAAAAGTTACGGCCCCATTGAAGCTGCGAAGTCTCCGTATATGCGGTGCCCGCCGACAAACTTTCCGTAACGAAAAAGTTACGGCCCCATTGAAGCTCGTTTTTGGTATTGGCTGGGGCTGGATGGCTCCTAATTTCCGTAACGAAAAAGTTACGGCCCCATTGAAGCACCCCGACAGAACTGGAATCGGCCAGAACCCTAGTAAGGCTTTCCGTAACGAAAAAGTTACGGCCCCATTGAAGTACACGAATGTCTAATGGTCATCTTTGTGACCAACCTGCGTTCGGAATTCCTGAGTCTTAATGACCTGTTTGAATTTTAGGTTCTCAAGCTTCGCCTCCTTGTAGAGCCCCATGTAAGATTTTGACGGTTCGTTCAATACCACATATGTCGATTTGCAGTATTTGGATCAGTCGAGGTAACAAATTTCACATAAATGGTAAAAACCTAGGCATGAAATTAACACCTACAATTTATAAATAGAGTCAATGTCACGATCTCAGATGGTTGAGAGTAAGTACAAAAATAACAGAATTCTAATAGAAGCTAGTTTGAAGCCGATTCAGGGGAATAGATTTCAACCAACAGGTTTCCCCGATTTAGGAGCTGGCGAATATCAGCTTGACAATGGGACGTATTCACTAATAGTTGATTCGCCGCAGGCGGTGATAAATCATCTAGAGAGACACTGTCTTGATGCTAATGAAGAAAAATTTGTTGATGCCTTGGACGGGCTTTCCATTGTTCATGTCAAAGACGATAAGGGCAAGTATCTAACAAACTCGGTCAGAGAAGGACACAGACTCAACTCACCATACATACTGGGTGGAAAAGAGAGAACCGAAGTGGGAAAAGCATTTGACGAGATAGATACCAAATCCAAGCCATTGGAAGTCAGAAAAACAATAATCGATACAATATTCAAGTACGACATCAATTCGCTTCTGCACGGAGTGTGGTTTTCTCAAGTGGGCGAGGGGCGCATAAAATTTGCGCGTGCCTTGTCGGCGTTCGTTGAGGCAGACAATGCCAGAACAGCAGTATATGGTGGCGTAAAACGTGATCATGTTACAACATCCACTAGTAACAAAAAAGATAGTAGCGCAAAAACTAATGATAAATCAGATGCAGGCAACAATGAAGATGAAGCCGAAGTAAAAGATGCTAGTTCCGGACATGGTTCCATTCCGTTTCATCGTGTAGAATATACAGCAGAGAAAATAACTGCGTTCTTTAACCTTGATCTTGAACAGCTGCAAAGCTACGAACTAGAGGAGAACGAGAAAGATCTTTTGGAAACACTCGCGTTATGGAAGATCAGAAGATTCTTGGATGCTCCATTCAGACCGCGCACAGCATGCGATCTCGTAATGGTAGGGGACTATACAGTTACGGGGCCCGAAAACTTCGACCTACCAAGTATCTCCGAACTAGACAAGACCATGAAGGACCTCATAGCCAAATGTAAAGACAAGATGAGCCAGACCGTAGTGACGTACAAAGGCTAGGTCACATGACGCATGATCACACTTAGGCTCGACTTTGAAAGAAAGAAATACCACGGCACTGAGTGGGGCAGGAATGTAAACGAAGGGTTTGTAGATTGGCCGCCGTCTCCTTGGCGACTGTTGCGTGCAATCATATCCTCGTGGAAAACGTATCACCAAGATATAACGGAGGATGTTATGTGGCCCATACTGCAGGCTATGCTCTCAAGCAAAGTGTCATTCAAGCTCCCGCCCGCAAGGGAGGCGCATACGAGACATTATGTACCGCTTGCATCCACAAACGCAAAGACTAAGAACGTAAAGAAGGAAAAAATACTTGACACATTCATAATAGTTGGCGAAGAACCTGTTTTTGCAATATGGGAAGATGCCAAACTAGACAAAGCTCAGCAGGAAAAATTAGTTGTTATATTGAATAGTATACGGTACGTTGGCAGATCAGAGTCATTATGTAGTGTAGTGCTTATCAATGGAGAAATAGTCCCAAACTGCACACCCATGAATGGACCTAATGCCAAGACGGATGGAGAGATTACAGACGTGTTAATACCCAAAAAAAATGTGTCGTTGGAGAAATTATGTGTAAAGACAAACGTGTTGAAGAGTGAGAGGAGAATATACCCCACAGACACCGAGATCGTCCCATATATCAGACCGTCTGGATGCCTCTCTGCAATACCGACCACACTTGTACATACCTCGTCTCCGCGCGTTGCCGTAGTGCGATACGCCATTACCGGAAATCCACGTCCCTTGGTGACAGATACCGTCACAATAGGTGACTCTTTTAAGAGGGCCGCCATGTCCATATACGGTAAGCGGAACGTCGGCGGCATGTCACCCGTGTTGTCAGGTAGACAGAACGGTGATGGTAGCATCATGCTAGACAACCACAGTCATGCGTTTTTTCTTCCCACTGACGAAGATAACGACGGCAGGATAGATCACATGACGGCGGCGGTATCAACAGGGCATTCGTTTGAACCAGACGTGACTGAGGCATTAATGAAGATAAGGAGGATCCAGTACAGGTCCAGCATATTTCAAATCACACATCTGGCGCGTGGTAGGTTAGAAAGTTTCAAGGCCGCGCCCATACTACAATGCGCCAGCAGGTGGATATCAGACACGCCATACATTCCAAATAGACACACCAAAAGGAGTGGCAATGGCATAAAAGACGGTCCCGTGGATCAAATACGCAGAGAGGCTACAATAAGGGGACTGCCACACATCAAACACATCAAAATAAGTACAGATAAGATGCATGGATTTCTTCCCCTTCAATTCAAAAAATACCGGAAAAGAGGGCTACAGGTGTGTAATGGCGCCTATTTCGTGCGCATTGAATTCGCAGAAAAAGTACAGGGTCCAATTTCATTCGGATACGCGTCACATTTTGGACTAGGCATGTTTGTGCCCGAGAGCGATGCAACAACTTGGAATGGAGATCAAACATTATCATGATGCCACGTACGTTCGAAGAATTTTTTAAAAAAGCGTCTGGGTGTACTCCTTACCCATACCAAAAATCACTGGCAATAGGGGACGAAATCCCAGACGTGTTGAGCATCCCTACTGGAGCAGGTAAGACCGAGGCGGCAGTACTATGCATGTGGATGTGGAGGCGTCAGAATGACCACACGAAGCGGCATACACCACGACGCCTCGTATACTGTCTTCCTATGCGCTCGTTGGTGGAGCAGACAAAAAAGAGAATATGCAAATACATCAATAATCTGAACATTGGTGACAAGATCCGTGTAACCACGCTGATGGGAGGGGATGCAGATCGAGACTATGTGCTACACCCAGAAGATGACATGATAATAGTAGGGACGCAGGACATGCTTCTCTCAAGGGCTCTGAACAGAGGATACGCGTCCAATCCTTTCAGATGGCCGATTGAATTCGGACTGCTCAACAACGACTGCATGTGGATAATGGATGAAATCCAGCTCATGTATGACGGACTTGCCACATCTGTACAACTTGATGCATTCCGTAAGGAGATGGGAACATTCGGCCCGCCACCCAAAACGGTCTGGATGTCGGCCACGATCAACAAGCGACAGTTGTTAGATACGGTGGATTCGCAAGGCTCCGACAACGTGCAAATCACAAGACTAGGGAAGGAGGATCAATTGAACGAAGCCCTGAAAAAAAGAAACATGGCTAAGAAAATACTCAAGATAATGGATTTCGAGAAGGGGAGTGGAGAAGGCTATAATAGATCAGAAGTGGAGAAAATCATAAGCGCGCATGAACGCGACACGATGACGTTGATCATAGTGAACACTGTGAAAAGAGCTCAGAGCCTGTATGGACAAGTCAAGGAATTAATGAGTAAAAGGAATGAAAAAGTAGAACTGTTGCTATTACATTCTAGATTCAGAGGCCACGATAGGCAGGTCATAACCGACAAAATCTACGACCAAAACATGAATGCTATAATAGTCGCGACACAGGTGGTTGAGGCAGGGATAGACATATCTGCCAAGACGCTCATAACAGAGAATGCCCCGTGGCCAAGCCTAATACAAAGATTCGGCAGGTGTAACCGCGAGGGAAAACACGACGTGGCAAGTATTTACATCATACCGCTCAAGGCAGACGCCTCTGCACCATATAACGAAGAAGATGTCAAAAAAGCTTGGGAAATAATAAAGCAAGAGGTCGGCAAATCAATGTCGCCGCTGAATATCAAATTTGACGACGAAACATCAAATACCTACAATTCGGTGATACGAAGGCCAGATATTATTAATTTGTTTGACACCAGCCCGGACATATCCGGTGGATACACAGATGTCTCTAGATACGTACGCTCCAACGAAGAATCAAGAGATGCCCACGTATTCTGGCGTAAATGGGACAAAAATAAAAAGATACCAAACTACAAGGTACAGAAAGATGAGATGTGCAGTATTCCGATAGGCGACCTAAAAGCCAGACTCGGAATGTACTTCTATGATCACGCGAGTGGAGCATGGAAAAAAATTAATGGGCGTGATGTACATCCCGGCCAAATCATATTGTTACACTGTGACGACGGAGGCTATACCACCGACGGGGGATGGAATCCAGACTCTGACGACCACGTAACGGAAGTGTATAAGGATGCCAATGAAGATTCCACAAACGGTGATCCCCTGTCACAGAATAACAATAGATTGATAACACTACACGAACATACTGCCAACGTCGCAAGAGAGATGACAAGTATAAATTCCTGCATGAAGTATGGTGCAGAATGGCCCGCGGATTTGCTCGCAAAGAGTGTAATACTACATGACATTGGCAAGGCACATCACATATTCCAAGACGCGATAAAAGACGATGATAAGGTAAAAAAAATCATATATGCCAAGTGCAAGTCAATGAAAAGATATGCGATAACCAATTTTAGGCACGAAGCAATTAGCGCCATGGCCATATTAGAAAATGCAGACATGAAGAAAGATCATGATGATAGTGATAGGCACCTAGCCGCTTACATAGTAGCGTCACATCATGGAAAGGTTCGCATGTCGATGAGTAACCCGTCTGGCATCGTGTTAAAGAATAACATCGAGTACGTAGCAGGTGTACCAGTAGATTCAACTTTTACAATGCCCAATTTTCTGGTTTCTCCTGCTGATGTCAATACTAACGACTATCTAAAAATAAACGGCTGGGATAAAGATCAGTTGGTCATAGGGCCAAGTATTGCAAAGGTCGGAAGTCCTGGATCAACGAACAATGGCATATCATGGATACAGATGACACATGAGCTGCTTGCCACACACGGCCCATTTCGACTATCCTATCTAGAGGCAGTGTTTCGTGCCGCAGATTGGAGAGCGAGCGCCAAGGAAGGGGAGAAGGAAAATGCATGAGATAGTACTCGGAGGTTGCAGACCCAACAAGTTTATGCACATCCTAAAGGCGCTAGGCATATTCTCTGTGATAGCAGAACAAAAAGATCCTTTTGCAAGAGCATACTGGAGCAACGACAAATTTTTTACGATTGATACAAGATTAAAAGCAGAGGAGCTGGTCAACTTTTTCTGCAATGACTACATGCCCATGCCATTGGTTTCTCCGTGGAACAAGAGTAGTGGTTTTTACAAAAAAGATGACGTGGTCTCGAAGATTGAGCAAAATACGGATGTGCGTCTTGAGCAATATGGACAAGTCATATGCGCCGCGTGCAAAATAGCCCAAAACGTACTTGGGCCCATCTACCAAGAAATGTTAGAACGTAGTACAAAGCCAAAAAAAGAAAAAAAAGAGATAGAGAAGAGGTTTGAAGGCAAGAAAGATGATATGATTTCAGAATTGCGTAACAAGCTGCCAGAAACCCACAGTATGATGAAATGTCTGAGGCCCAGATCTGTTCTGTCTTGGTTAGATACGGCATGGGCAATAAAAACTGCTAAGAACACGACGCCGGGACCAGTCCTGCTAACCGGTGGCAACGACGGCAGGTTTGAGATGTCTGTCAATTTTATGGAAGCAGTTTTGAATCATGTGATCGGCGGGGATGCAAAGGAAGAGGTCGAATTGGTTAGAAATTCCCTGTTCGGCATCACTACCAATGCAAAGTTTGACGACACAAAGGTGGGTACGTACTTGCCAGGCGCCTACATGTCGCCGGCGGTAAATTCCATCGGAGATGACAATTACACACTTTGCAATCCATGGGATTACATACTTGCGATGGAGGGAGTAGTACTTTTTGCTGGAAGTATATACCGTCGCGGGGAATACAAGTTTGCATCATTCCCATTCAGCGTAAAATTATCGCATGCAGGATATAGTACGGCGGCCAACGAGAATGAGAAAGGAAAGGGCGAAATATGGGTCCCAATATGGAACAGTCCGGCCACATACGACGAGATAACATATGTCTTTACAGAGGGCCGTGTCCAGTCTTCGGTAAAAAAACCGTTAACGGGAGCAGACTTTGCCGTAGCGCTAGCAGGCTTTGGAGCAATGAGAGGACTTTCAGCATTCCAAAGATTCGGTGTGTTTGAACGAAAGGGACAGGCGTGCCACATAACAAGCGTTGGTAAGATACATGCTACTGGAAACCTAAGTGACGGCGCGGCACTACGGGAAATAAGATGGTCAGAAGTGGACAAGTGGTTGGATAGTATACGCGACTCCAAAGACCCACCAAGGTCGATAAAGGCGCTACTACGTAGGATGGACGACAAAGTTATACGGTATTGCACGCATAAAAAACCTGCGTATTTGTTGGACATTCTCGTCATGATAGGGAGAATTGAACGACAGCTTGCATTGTCATCTAGGCTTGGTGTCCGTCCTCTGAAAGATCTGTCACCACACTGGTTGAAAAAATGCGGTTATGATACGCCAGAATTTCGATTGGCCGCCGCATTGGGCTCCATGTACAGCAACAATAGTAATGGCAATTTCTATCCTCTGCGCTATAACTTGGAAATGATAGAACCAGATAAAGCTGGATATATGAAGTGGACACCTGCAAGTCCGTGCGTCACATGGGGCCGTGGCAGTCTTGTACAGAACATGATCGCTATCTTGGAAAAGCGGTACTATGACGGGCTTGTTGACAATAAGAAACAGATAACCATAAAATCACACATATATGCCAGCATTGATGACATAATGAAATTCATAGAAGGTGGAGTGAGTGACAGTGCAATATATGACCTCGTGCTTCCACTATCAATGATAGACTACAAGCACATGGAAGAAGATATGAAGCCTGACGACATGCACGTTAACTATGACAGCGTACCAGAATCATACATAAGCTTAAAATCAAACTTCCCGCCGGTCCCACAGATTAATGATGCAAGCGGGCGTGCAGGCTCATTCGAATCTACCATCATCAGTCTGTTAAAGAGTGGAAGACAGAGTGAGGCGGTGAGTATAATGCGCCGTCGACTTAACATTTCGGGATATAAAATTACGACATATAAAAATTCCAATAAGGGAGACGAACAGGGCCGCATGGTAGCGCTCAGGATGTGTGCCGCGCTACTTTTCCCAATACGCCCGAGAGATAGAAGAGAGTTACTTAGTCAAGTACAACATTGGTAAGGGTTAACCTGATCCGCACCACCTAGACGTATTTTGCAATCTTTTGTAAATAGTCAAACCCGCTGTTCCCGACGACGGCTGCGCACTGACAACGACAACCAGTACACCAGCCATGACTTTAGGCGCGTAGTTTAGTCCTTGGGCATCGGCAAGCACGAGTTCATCTAGAAGGGCAGAAACGTGCACATCGAGTCGTTCCACAAGACCCTCAAAAAGGGATACATCTAGCCCCAGGAGTTTGCCAACTACCAGAAGGCAGAACAGACATTTGCAGAGGCCCTTGCAGACTACAACGTGAGAATACACTCCAATACATGACCCCCGCAGAATTTGCCAAACAATGGAATATAAGATATAAGAGACTCATCGCATGGAGAATCATGGCAAAAAACGGTCCTATCTTATGGGGTCCACCCCACTCCAGTTCACTCCAACACGTATCAAAATCAACGGATTACATTGCCGCTAAAAACATAAAACATTGTTCTGTAAAAGACATGAATGATGGGCATCGATCTCACGTCGCTAGAAAACGCGGTAGACCAACTCAAGAGTGCACTAGACACGTATAGTGACGACATCATACAGAAAAACCCCATCTACAAAAAGCATATGAAAAGTGCAGTCATCCAAGCCTTTGAATTCACGTACGAGACCACGGTTAGGATGATTGTACGATATCTGAACATGTCATCACATGATCTCTCTGCCAATCACATGTCATTTAATGAAATAATACGGCTGGCGTATAAAAAAACCATAGTAAAGTCCGAGCTGCTAGTCTGGAAACAGTATCGGGAAAAGCGTGGCATTACTAGCCATACGTATGATGAGGCCAAGGCGCAAGATGTGTTTGGCATCGCGCCTGCCTTCTTGGATGAAGCACGGTACGTACTATCGAGTATACGGGAGAGAAATTCAGATCTTGACTAGTATTGGGGGTGGACCCATCTAGAGTAGTACCGCGGGCGTTCATACGCCTTAAAGCCCACGGAGGGGTAGAACAGGCATGACGAAGACCAAGTTTACACCCGAACAAAAGATCCAAATAGTGCTGGAGTCGATCAAGACCAATATAGGCACGGCAGAACTGTGCCGCAAGCACAACATCCATCCACCAACGTTCCAGACATGGAGGCAGCAGTTCATGGATGCAGACAAGGCCAGATTGTCACACCCCGGCAAGTCGGATCCTGCAAAGGCCGTCAAGAAAAAGATTGACGATCTCAACCACATCATCAGAGAGCTGACAGTCGCTAATGACGTTTTAAAAAAAACCTTGGAGGAAAGCAGAGATTGAGAGCCGTCCAACAGATGCAGCGGCAGATGAGCCTTGCTAGGGCGCTAAAGTACTCAGGCATGTTAAAATGCGCCCCGGTACTACAAGCCAATGGCGCGCGAGGTCAGACTAAACCAGGGCGTGGCAGCTGCCGTGTCAAGAATCAGCCTTAGGAGGCCCACGTACGGCACGCGGCGCATGGCGGCCTAGGTGTCGCGTGAGACGAGTAGGCCCGTAAACTGCAAGCAGATCCAGAATATATACCGAAAAACGGGCTATATCGAGCCACAAAAGACGAAAAACGACATTATTCGCGTATAGCGCAAGCTCTTCAAGCCCAAGGCCCCGAACCAACTGTGGGAACTTGATATCACGTACATCTGGTCCGGCATCGACAGGTGGTGTTACTGCTTCAATGTGATAGACTGCTTTACGCGTAAGTGGGTCGCGTACGCGTTTGACACATGTGCCACCCGGCACGTGGCCGTAAAGTCGATCACAAACGCGATAGCCGCAGAAAAGTCGGACTGCTCCCGACTGAGGATACGGACGGACAACGGCAATCAGTACACGAGTCACGACTTTAGAAGGGTGGTCCAAGCCCTAGGCATCGGCAAGCACGAGTTCATCTAGAAGAGCAAGAACGGGCACGTCGAGTCGTTCCACAAGACCCTCAAAAAGGAATACTTCTGACCCCGGGAGTTTGCCAGCTCCTCACGTCCTGTCTGTATGGAAGTAACGGGCATCAAAAAGGGATACCTCTGGCCCCGGGAGTTTGCCAACTATCATGAGGCCGAGCAGGCACTTGCAGAGGCCCTCGTAGACTATAACACTAGGAGGATCCACTCTGCCATTGGACACATGACCCCTGCTGAATTTGCCGAACAATGGGAGATGAGACATAAATGAGACTTATCGTATGGAGAATCATGGCAAAAACGGTCCTATCTATGGGGTCCACTCCAATTGCGTCAGAATTATAAACTAATACTTGTTTATCAAGTGCAGATCAATGAAGAGCAGTGTTAAAGAAATTGTCTCAGAGTTTAGGAAGTGGCTTGGCTCAGAACAAGCCATCAAATACCGAGAAAGTATAGCAAACGAAAAGAAAGACGTCAAAGAGATGATGGAAAAACTCTCGATGATGGATAGAAATGGGGAAGAGTTTACTGACCTTGTTCTGTATGGACTACTTCCATATTATGATAGAAAAATTGCAAAAAGAACGAGCACATTTCCCATTTTTATGAACATTAAGGCTTTTTTTAAAAAATATGATTATTCTGACAAAGATTGGAATTTGATCGCTATCATGATCTTCTCACTTGCTGAAAAATTTCGGAAAGAACCAGAAAAATTAGGGCAGTGGATCTTGGAATTTACCTCAAACGCGATCTATTCGCGAAACCTACAGAATGGCTCGATTACACCAATCCTTTTCTGTATAAATGACACTTTTCCAGTAATCAACAATAAAGTGATAGACACATACGAAAAGTTTTCAAATAATCTTGGCTGGGGAGACTCTCTATCACAAAAGCTTGCAGATTACGAAAGCAACATACCAAAGTGCAAAAAATTGATGGACTTTCTTGTAATGGAGGAAATGGACTGGGAACTGTTTGGCCTGTTTTGTTGGTGGTATGACCAAGACGCAATAGGCAAACCGGGGCCAAGCTTGGTAGCAAAGAACGGTCATGGCACAAAAACTTCCGAATCAGAGACAGAATTAGTTCCTGTAAAATCTTGGGGGTTTATAGATGGGCGCATACACAAATTGCCCCCGCCTGATATGCGAAGCATAGATTCCATCATAGGTGACATACACCAAGGCCGGTACGCAATCCCGACCTTTCAGAGAGAATATGCCTGGACTAGAAAACAAGTAGAGGAGCTATGGGAGTCAATTTTCCATGGGTTCTTTGTGGGTTCAATTCTAACATGGGATTATGACAACCAGGTAGCGACTGAGCCCGCTCAAGGAGCACCAAAATTACAAGCTCCCACAGACATTGTACTTGACGGTCAGCAGCGCATCACGTCCCTGTATCATGCTGTTGCAGATCCAGATATGACTTCTGCTGGTGACAAGCGCATACTATTCTTTGTGAATATCAAAGAACTTCTTGATCCTAATGCCGACACCGCTGACATTGTTTTCTCCGAAGACGCAGACAAGGCGAAAAAATGTGGATATTTAGACAAAAAAACCCAATTTGCCAAAAAAATATTTCCATTGACTCAGTTTGATCAACGAAATTATACACTGTGGCTGGGAGAATTCAAGACGTATCTAAAGGATGTTGATAAATTACCAAAGGCCGATGAATACTATACCAACATTCTAGCAATTCTAGATCATGTCTGGTTCAAGTATATGATACCTGTGGTGAAGCTGCCGCGATCATTATCGCTTAACAGTGTGGCTGAAATATTTGAAAAAATAAACAGTAAGGGGACAAGACTTGGGGTATTTGATCTGCTTAATGCCCGGTTTACAAAGTATGAAATAAACCTGCGCGAACTGTGGGACAAAGCCACCTCAGATTCTGCTGAAATACAAGACATGAACAAGAACTTTGAGGATGCGGCCAAGTTCACACTACAGGGCTTATGCTTATTCAAAAAAGGATACACTAGGAGAAAGGAACTACTCACACTTGATGATGCGTACAGAAAATCAGATGAATTCCAGAAAGATGTGTTTCTTAAGGAATGGGATGGTATATGCAAGTATGTCTCTGCGGCAATTTCCAAACTCAAGTCGTATAGGGAGGATGGGTTCGGAGCCGTAGCACTATATATGACTCCATATACTGTCATTGTTCCGTTACTGGCAGCTCTGATGTACAAAATAGAGAATAGGGCCGACATGCCAAATTGCATGGACAAGATCCAAAACTGGTACTGGTCAGCCGTGACATCAGATAACTATTCTGGTTCTACTGAAACCAAGATTGAAAAGGATTATCGCGAACTCTTACTGTGGTTTAAGGATGACGCGGCTGTACCGGAGATTGTTAGGGTTCAGAGGAAGGAAGTAAACTCACTTGCGCTGGACACGACCAAGACCAATGATTCCATATACAAGGCCGTCATATGTCTTGTGGCTAAGAGTGGGGCCAACGACTTTGCCAAGAACCACCCTCTGGTGCCCAGTATGCTAGATGACCACCACATATTCCCCAAGTCATTGGCTGACAAGTACTATGGTGAGATCTCAATAAACTCAATACTTAACAGAACGGTGCTTGACAGCGATACAAAGAGAAAAATCCTTAAAAACAAGCCGCCTTCAAAATACATCCGGGAGATCATAGATGTGCAAAGAATAGATGAATCGTTGATGCGTAAGAGACTAGAGACTCATCTCATATCTGATGATGCCTTTGACTGCCTTCTGAATGACGATTTTGAAAAGTTTGTACATGAAAGGGCAAAGACGATCAGGGCAACATTGCGCAGATTAATCGTCAGACATGATGAATCCGACGATTTTGTGCGGCCACTACTATACACCGTAGAATCTAAGCACTTAGAATACAAGTCATCACTTAGGTGGGATCTCAAACTGAAGAAAACAAATCCTGAACTAGAGAAGACCATATGCAAAGAGTTATGCGCGTTTATGAACTCCGAAGGAGGCAACCTACTGATAGGTGTGAATGATGCCGGTCGTCCCATAGGACTGGAAAAGGACTATGCGACATTTAAAAGCAAGGACCATGATGGCCTAGTTCAACACTTGACCAACCTCGTCAACAAATATCTTGGCACGATCAACAACGCTCATGTAGAGTTTAAACATATTCAGACAAGCGGCGTAGAGATCTGCCTGTGCCAGATAAAACCGTCACAAACACCAGTGTTTTTCAATATGGGTGATGAAAAGACATTCTTCATGAGAGCAAACAACACATGTCAGCCACTGAATGTAGAAGATGCATCTATATACATCAAGGACCACTTCTGGCGTGAGGATCAATAAAATGACATTCATGTATCTGTCGTCAAACTTTTCCTTCCTCAGATTCAGTGGCGACACAACTCGTGTGTGGCATCCAAAAATTAGTTCCTCTCTTCCTACTTGGCACCATACTCCTCATCCGTCTGCTCATCTATGATCCTTGTATTATATGCGAATTATGTCGTTTGTCCATTAGAGTTTATGCGTAATCGACTAGAAAAACTTGCCCAATTAATAACATACATCAAAGTCTCAATCATTATGCCATGTTATGCGATTACGTCACCAAAATCAAAAATTATGCGCAACCTTGTGCATTCAAATAATTTTCAAATATAAAATAAGCATCGAGGAGTGCATTCCGGGCGCCGGCAGGGATGCGTCGCGCATAATGCGTGACATGCAGGGCCTGATGAGCGCCTGACGCCGAAAGACGCGATGATTCTGTCAGAGGTGCTGACCGATCCCGACTCTAAGTTTTTTTTACCCGTGATAGCAACATACTGGAGAATCTGAAGATCAAGAATTACGAAAGCAGTATGTTTGAGTGGATACAGAAATATCCATCTAAAGATCCAAGATAATTTACAAAATACGTAACGCTTCCAGATCTGACAGCGTCTTTGAGACGCGCTAGTCCTCCTCGCCGCCCCTCATGTGTTTGGTAATCTTGACCAGACCCCTGCGATTTTGGTAAAGCTCTCTGCAGTCGATCAGGGTGGTGGCAATCTCCAGCCAGCGCTTGTCCTTGCCTCGTACTGCCTCAAGAAATCCCTCCGCATCAAACGACTCCCCAAGAGACGCGTCACCTGCCAGCAGATACACGTTACCACTTCTTGCTATATTGTAGTAGGTCTTGGTAAGGGCACTAGAGTAGGGCCCGCACGTGTAAATGTCATAGTCATACGGCAGATCAAGCCCGAACTTTTTGGCCAGAAACACGTACTTTTGAATCCGGAGCCGGTTCTCAAACTGGCGCTTTCCTTCTCCATCTATGTCGAATCTTACTAGATTTCTGTCCTCCAGGAACTGGATGAATCTTGCTAAACGTGAATCTGTCATGTGTGATGGTAGGCATGATACCTGTTAAGCGTTATGAATGAAGAACTTGCTATTTCCTGTCGAGCTTGGACATGGCATCCTCATGGGCGGGTTCGGGCCAGTCAATAGGATATCGGGCATTAATGTTCCAAGCAGTCAGCTCAGATAGGGTTACGTGCTTGCTTTTTACGATCCAAGTTCTGGGATATATGGCAACACTCGTAAATTCACGTACATCACAAACTCTCTATTCTCGGTATCAAATTTTACATGTCCAAGATATCCATTCTAGTAACATTTGCCTGCATCATGCGGCAAGCCATCGCGCCAATGCCCCGTCGGGATTCTTTATGGCCTTTAGGCTTGTATAGTACCTGTCCTGCCACCCGTCTTTGGGTAGGCCGGCGAACAGCATCAGGTTCAGCGGATACTCGCCGCTGTCCGTACACCTGCGAAAGTCATCCCTGAACAAGAATATTTCCTTGCCCCAGGCAATTGCTAGGCCAAGCTCCACCATGACGCCTTCATCGGGCGGCACG
>CAZIHR010000027.1:0-31585 GCA_964538885.1 uncultured Nitrosopumilaceae archaeon | reverse complement strand
GCCCCCACCATACAATAATTTAAATATATTCAGATAACCTTGTGCCATATGTCTCAATCAAAGCAAGTCAATATAAGCAAGTTTGGCATTCCAAATTTAGGAATTATAGTATTGGCAGTGGTGTTTGTTGTGGGACTGTTTCTTGTAGCTTTTGATCAGGGACATACGCTTAGCCTAATTTATGGCGAACAGGCATTTATCGATCAGTTCATTCACGAGCTTACACACGATGTGAGACATGCAGCAGGATTTCCCTGCCACTAGTGGTGCAGAACTATGAGTGCTGTACAGATCATAGGGATCATTCTTGTCACAGGTGCGTTAGCAGGCCTAGTGCATGGATCTGCAAACATGATCATTGTGGAACCATATTTGGATGAAGCAATCAACATTGAAAATCAAGAATTGTTTGCATCAGGTATTGAAAAAGATACTCCCAGATTCTGGGCCGAGTACGATGCGTATAGAGAATGGCAGAAAGGAGGTCAAATACTAGGAAGTATGATTCTTGGAATCTCAATTGGGTCTTTATTTGGAATTGTCTTCATACTAACAAGAAATGCACTTCCAGGTGATAAATATGTGAAAAAGACTTTAATTCTTGCAGGCATTATGTGGATGACAATATATCTAATTCCATTTTTAAAATATCCGGCAAACCCGCCCACCGTGGGAGAAGCAGAAACCATAGTTTTACGCACTGTGCTTTATCTGTCATTTGTTGCAATGTCAGGACTAGCTGCAGTTGGATTTTACAAAATATCGAAACGACTTTACAATCAAAAAAAACTGTTGGCACTTGCCGGATATATAGCATTCATTAGCATGGCGTTTGTTGCAATGCCTGACAATCCTGATGAGAACACTGCACCAAGTGACTTGTTAAATGGGTTCAGAGTTATGTCTATGGTGGGAGTGTTAACGTTCTGGATTTCAGCAGGTTTGATACTTGGTACCTTGTGGAGCAGATACAAACCTCACCAGAAAATGATTCCATCCAACTAGATGTTCTTGTTATAGAGAATCAGAATAAAACCATGTGATTTAAATAACTTATTACATGTTTATAGTATAGTTGCCCCGACGTATGACACTTCCACAACTAAAAAAGTACGATGTCACACAAAAAGTGATTGAAGCATTAGCAGATTCTGAATCCAGAGCGATACTTTTTTCCATAATAAGACAAGGCAAGACAGCATCTGAACTGTCCAACAAATTGAATATTCCTCTTAGCTCAGTATACAAAAAACTATTTGATCTTGAAAATCTTACATTGATCAAAGTTGAACGTCTTATGCTATCAGACAAAGGTAGAAAATTCAAGATATATAGGAGTCGCATCAGCAAAGCTGATATTCTAATTCGAAAACCCGAGCCCACGCTGATTTTAATGCCAAACAAGTGATCTTATTGTCCAAACCAAATATTATACAACTCAGCGAGTTCAATGTTACACAAAAAATAATTGAAGCACTTAGCAATGTTTGTATAAGGACTGTACTTTTTGCCGTAAAAGATAGTCCAAAGGATGCAATGCAAATTGCCGAGGAATTAAAGTTGTCCATATCTACGGTATACAAAATCCTCACCAACCTAGAAGATCTTGCATTAGTGGAGATAGACAGATTTAGGATTTCATCAGATGGTAAAAAAATCAAAGAATATAGAAGTAGAATAGGCAAAGTTGAGATCACGTTGACAGGACAAGAGCCGCACCTGAACTTGTATCCAAACAATAAAATCATCTAAATATAAAATAGACATGTCAAGATCAGTGCATTGTCTGTCCAACTAAGATTTAAAACACGAGTGATATTTACAACCATGAAAACTCTGCTGGTATTAGTACTGCTTTTCCCTTTAGGATATACATTTGCCGAACAAGATTCATATCATTCAAGTGAAAAGTCATATATCCTACAGGTAGAGGAACATCGCTTTAACGTGCAGTATAATGTGGATGCCAATATTATTGCTATGGCAGTAGATCAAGAGCTTGACGCTCTCCTCATAGGACTAGAAAACGCAAATGATTCAGTAATGACTATTTCCCTAGAACACAAACTCATACATACAGATGATGGTGCATATGCTGTGCTGATAAATGGTATCGAGTCTCACTATAAAGCAGAGACTGATGGAGATATCACCACACTCCGCTTTTTTGTGCCAGCATTTTCAGAAGAAGTGGAGATTATAGGGACCCATGTCATACCAGAGTTTCCACCCACCATGCTTGTGTGGCTTGCAATGCTTGTTTTTGCAGGTGTGATACTATACAGAAAGATACCAAATATAATCAGGTCGTGATCTTGTCCATCTGGCCTAAAGATGCAGCATTCTTGATCTCTCGAGCTATTCGTTTTCCCATGCTCATATTTTCACCATACAGCAACGAGTAGTATGGTGAGCCATCCATGTAGATGTTTGTTCCCGCCACAATTCGTGCCGAGAACTCAAAAGAAGTAAATTTTGCATTCTCATCATATACACCTTCAATACAAAAGGGACCGTTCATACCTGGACTTACAAGTCGGCGAGCAGCTCTGACAAAATCATCGCCCATCGAATATGCATTATCAAGTAGTGATTCACGTAGAACTAAAGGGCTGTTCCCAATCACATTAAATGATGGTACGTCATCCGTCTTTAGTTGAGACGAAGATGGGATTCTGGCCAAGCCCTCTATATCGGATTCGTGTCGTTGGTCGGCACCAAAAAACTCTAGTTCAGCTCTCAACGGTGAATAAAAGAACTGCAAGTATGCTAGAACTCCAGAGGAATACTCTTGTATATACAACTGTTCGTCTTCGCTAATTATATTCTCTTTGATCAGTTTATTCCTCTTGGAATGGTACTCCTCCTCAGATGTGGCAAGAAAATAGCCTTTGCCACCAGCAGCTCCCTGTCTCTTCACTATAACTAATCTGTCAATGTTACTGGGATCCAAGACAGGCTTTGGAATCGGTAAGCCCGCCTCCCGCATAAGTTCTTCCTTCATATTTCTGTCTGACTCCCATCTTAAAATCCACTTGTTGCCAAATACCGGAATCTTGATGGATTCAATCTCCTCAGAAGACATTTGAGCAACAAGTGTACCATGTGGAATCAGAACAGCATCTTTCTGCTCCAATTTAGATTGGCATTTTGGCTCAAGAATTTCTCTGAAAGAGTCCACCATAATCATCTTATCAATAAAGGGAAATCGTCCGTAGAGTTTTGCTCTCTTCCTCTCACAGACCAGTAACGTGCCCAGTCCTTCATCTTTGGCACCTTTTAACACCTGAAGTGAGCAGTGTGATCCAAGTGTTGCAATAAATGTCACACTCAAGATGGCATCATATTCCCTTATGAACCATGTGAAGTAGAAACGTACTGAAAGACTTCGTCTATCAGTTCAATGGTAATTTTGGACTTGAGATCCTCTGGCACGATCCTCATCACAAAGTCGAACATAGTTATGTTTGGAGGTTGCTCATTCCGTTCCTGCAACATCACATATACAGCAATGCCATTAGTGATTAATGCAACAGCTTTCTCTTTTGATGTAAGAGTCACAACTGTCATGAGCTGTGATGCTAAATTAATGTATAATAGATCAATGTACAACCACGCAAGGTGTTCTAAGTGATCCTATTCCTTGTCTATAAATTCCTCTACTCGAGGTATGTCTGGTGCAAGTCCCTTTCTCTTCCTGATATCTGCAATAGCTGTGGCATGTATGGATTTTGGCACCTCAGACCACTCCTTAAATGATGTGTTCCATGTGGCACGGCCAGCAGTTTGTCCTCTCATCTCCTCAGACAATGTGAATGTTTCGGCTGCTGGTATCTCGCCGGTTACAATACTGGCAGCTCCTTTCTGAACCATATCTAAAACTTTGCCGCGCTTGCCTGAAAGTACGGTAGCCACATTTCCCACAAGATCTGTTGGCACTCTGACCTCAATTGCCAGCATGGGTTCAAGTATTGTGGTTCCTGCAATTAGTAGTGCACCCATACAAGCGCGTCTAGAAGCTGGCCCCAACTGAGACAGCCCCCTATGAGCAGTATCTTCATGCGGAACAAAATGTGTAAATATGAATTTACAGTCTCTCATCTGCTCCTTGCATAATGGTCCTTCTTTCATGACTTCGTCAAATCCAGAATTTATAGAGTCAGTGGACTCTTGCACAAACTGCACACCTTTAGTTCCGTTGATCAAAACATTTCCTCTAGAGTCAAATCTCATCACTCTCTTTATGGTGTCAGTCTCCCAACCAGCACCCTTGAGCAAATCTGCCACGACTTTTTTGTCTTTCATATCACTAATCTCGCCGGTCCTGAGCATATGTGCAATTTCAGATTCCAGCGGTTCTACCTTCATGAAAATCTTATTATGCCGATTTGGCGATTTAGACATAACAGGTTCGCATGTACCTTTGACTGTCTCCCTATAATTTATGAGAGGTTCAGAAGTGATGATCTCAATTTTTGCATCTTGAATTCTATGTGTAGCTACATCTAAATGAAGTACACCCATGCCGGCCACAATGGTCTCCCCACTCTCCTCATCTATTTTTACTACAAGGTTTGGATCCTCGATGGTCAGCTGTTTAAGAACGTCAACAAGCTTTGGCAGATCTTTAGGATGCTTTGGCTCAACTGCAACTTGGACAACAGGTTCCGAAACATACTTGACTCCTTCAAACATGTGAATGTTTTTGATTGTGGATACTGTATTGCCTGCACGTGCTTCGGTGAGTCCCAACAATGCAGGAATGTTTCCAGAGCCAAGCTCTCCTACCTGTTCCCTCTGATTCCCCATGAAAAAGTTTACAGATTGAATACGCCCTTCACGTTTCTCATCTATAATATTGATAGTCTGCCCATCTTTTACAGTGCCAGAGAATAGCCTACCAATGGCAACAGGTCCAGCTGCAGGATCAAGCACCATATTTACAATCATCATGATTGTGGGGCCATCATCGCTACATGCTAAGAGTGCCTTTCCCATGTCAGAATCAAGGTCACCCTTCCATATCTTTGGTATTCTATATATCTGAGCAACATGTGGGGGAGGATGATGTTTTACTACCATTCCAAGTACAGCATCTGCAAGTGGTGCCTTTTCCACTAGATCCTGCACCTTCTCATTCTTGTAGGCATCAATGACATCCTTGAACGTGATACCTCTCTCTTTCATCAGGTCCACATTGATAGCCCATCGGTCCTTGGCAGAGCCAAATGTCACGCTTGCATCTTGTATTGTCACCTTCCATTTTTCACGATATTCAGATTCGGCATACGTCTCTATAAGCTGATTAAAGTTGGACACAACAGTAGCCAGAGTCTCCTGCATCTTTTCAGGAGTCAATCGCAGTTCCTTGATTAGTCTGTCTACTTTGTTTATGAAGAGTACGGGTTTGACTCTCTCCTCAAGTGCCATTCTAGTTACTGTCTCAGTTTGAGTCATGATACCTTCCACCGCATCACAAACAACTACGGCACCATCAATTGCTCTTAAACTACGAATAACTCTACCGCTGAAATCAACATGTCCCGGGGTATCAATCATATTAATTACATACTCTTTGTCTTTTTGGCTGAAATGTAGTGTTACATTTGCCTGATAAATCGTGATTCCTCTTTCTTGCTCCTCCTTGTCAAAGTCCATAGCAAGTGCTTTGCCGGCAGAAGATGGAGCTATAATTCCAGAGTAAGCAAGCAAGCTGTCACTCATGGTTGTTTTGCCGTGATCTACATGGGCAATAACACCAAAATTCCTGATCTGGGACTTGTTTTTGATTATCTTCAAAACTTCGTTTGTCGATTTGAATTTTACCATATTCGGCAACCCATATATTCATCTATTAAATCTTGTGAGAATTGATCAATAAATTATATTGTTGCTTGCATTGCGAAGTTTCTTTGCAAGGACAAAATGACAATCATCAAGTCCCAATTTGCGGGCCGTGGAGAGTGCCAGAAACTGTGAAAAAAATGTAAAGAACAAGATATGAGAGATCAATCTTTTTGATGGTGGACGTGGCATATGGACTGTCAATCCAGCAGAACGTAAGTGCTGCACTATATTGCCAGAGTATGACGAGCCATCAAAAACAATGACAGTATCATTTTTTCTGGCAGAGAAGAGCTCCATATGAGAGAATTGTTCAATTCTAGAATAGTGTGCATCTATACCTAATACTTCGTAAAGCTTTGCGGCGCAATACATTGCAAGAGGATATGTGTGATAATTTCCCAATATGAATATTCGAGGTGTGATGTGTATATCTTTAACAGCATCTTTTGCTTGGGAAAAGATCTGCCCCGTACGTATTAAATCAAGGTGCTCAATCAAGGAGGCACACGTCAGAGCACTTGCAAGGAAGCTTATGCTCCCTGCAGTAAATATGCCAGAGCTGGGAAAGCTCATCACAATTGATCGGGAGCATGACTTTACAAGGCGGCAGTGTGGGTTTGCTGTAACTGCAGTTGAGTCTGTTGCAATTCTGGCAGCTTTGATGTTGGCTATTGTATCTCCGGATATGGATATAAAATATGCCGACTTTTTATCAAGTAAATGTCTATTTTGGTACAAATCCATTGGATCTACGGCTCTTGCTAGGCCACCAGAGATAGATTCAGCTAACAAAGATGCAGCCAGCGAGTCCCCACTTCCCGCAAAAATAATTTGAGACTGTTTTTTCACAGATATTGGTGTCTGTTGATGGAATGAACGCATAAACTCTGGTTGTAGATGGATGTCCTTCTCGTAGGCATCAAGTGTATTCACGTACTAAATGAATATCACCGTATAGAAAAACCATACGAAGATAAATTTGAGGGTTTTGATTTTTATTACGAATTAACAAAGTGGAGGAGTGGAAATTTCCGTGGGGCATACGCCAGATTCTGATGATGCATTCATGTTTTTTGGAATGCTTACAGGAAAAATAGTATCAGATTATTTTCAAGTAAGGCACACTGTTGAAGATATTGAGATGCTCAACAGGAGAGCAGTCGGTACAGAACTTGATGTAACTGCCGTATCAGTACATGCATGTGCACATATTCCAGGGTATACTATTTTGAGAAGTGGTGGAAGTTTCGGTATAGGATATGGACCCATAGTCACAGCAAAAAGGCATATGGAAATAGATGAAATCAATAATTGCACGGTGGCCATACCAGGAAAGATGACTTCGGCATTCTTACTACTACAATTAATGATTGGTGAGTTTAACTATGTGGAAATGAACTTTAGTGACATTCCAGAAGCCGTGAGAAATGGCAAAGTAGATGCAGGATTGGTAATACATGAGACGCAGCTCACATATGAGCAGGAAGGCAACATAAAAGTTTTAGACGTGGGAGAGTGGTGGGACAAGACCACAGGTAGACTACCAGTCCCATTAGGCGTCAATGTTATGAAGACAGAGCTTGGGGCCGAAGTTATTTCCCGATTTGATAAGTTGCTCCAGTCATCAATTGAATATGGATTAAAAAATGTGGAAGATGCAGTAGATTATGCTATGCAGTATGGTAGAGGTAAATCGCGGGATCTTATCAAGAAATTTGTAAAAATGTATGTAAATGATGTAACCATAAACATGGGAAGTAATGGTGAAGAATCAATCAACAAATTGTTCAAGATGGCAAGTGAGAAGGGCCTAATAGATGAGTTTATTCCCACCATTGCAAGTAAGTGATACACGCTGTCTGCCACGCGTGAATTTGGATATATGGCTAAAAAAATACCTAATATACAACAAAAACCCAAAAGATGTTATGATTCTGGTGAACAAAAAGATCCTAGGTGGAGGACTTGCGATGCTTTCTGTGGGGATCGCCATCTCACTTATGCTAAATGCTGCCATTCCATTGGGTCAATCTGGTATGACTAATGATGAAAAGGCAGAACTCATGTTAAAACAGCAAGAAAATAGAGATATGAACACACTTGCAGGTATACTTGTTGGAGTCGGTTTTTTACTGATTTTGATCAGTTTTGGAGCAAGACGTAAAAGAGGCGACACAAAAAAAATGGAAAAGAAACCATCCATTTGAATACAAGTGTCAGTTTGGCAAGAACTGGCAATACAAAATTTGTGACATAAAAATTGACTAGAGTTTTTGCAATGTGTTGAAAAATGTATCGCGCTGGACAGGTTGTCGTCCTATCTCTTTGGCAAGTGTTGCGAGTTCATCAAGTGATGATGTTGTGGGTTTACCTGCTGCCCTGTAAATCTCCTCTGAAAATGCCGTACCTACAAGATCGTTACCGCCATGAGAGAGGGCAACTTGGGCAAGCTTCTTTCCATATGCAACCCAATATACAGAGATGTTATCTAATACATTTGCAAGCATTAATCTTGATAGTGCAATTATCTGTAGATCATACACAGATGAGCATTCGTGGTTGACAAGATGTTTTTGTTCCAGCTCTGTGTTGTCGAGGCTGAACTTTAGTGGAATCATGGTGATGAATCCTTTTGTTCTTTTTTGTAGGTCGCGTATTTTGATTAGGTGGTCCACTATATGTTCAGGCTTTTCAACATGGCCATACAACATGGTGACGTTGCTTCTGATCCCCATGTTGTGTGCTTCTTCAATCACATCTAACCATTGTTGGCCGGTACACTTGCCTCTGACAATACTGTCACGAATATCAGGATGAAATAGCTCTGCACCTCCTCCAGGCATGGAATTCAATCCAGCACTTTTCAAACGGGAAAGGATCTCTTTAATAGAATTTTTTGTAAGCTTGGATAGATAAAAAATTTCCGCAGCAGTTAACGCTTTGATGTTGAGTGACGGGTGATTCTTTTTGATTGTCAACATCATATCTTCATAATATTCTAGAGGTAGTTTTGGATGAAAGCCCCCCACTATGTGAACTTCGGTTGCACCCATATCTTTGGCAGCAGATACACGCCGTTCAATTTGTTCAGGAGTCAAGACATAAGCATCATCTGCCCCATCTTTTCTGTAAAATGCACACATTTGGCAGCTTGCAGCACAGACATTTGTGTAATTCATATAATATGATGCTACAAATGTTACAGTATCACCCACCTGTCTATGTCTTACAGAGTCGGCTAATGCTCCCAACACATGCAAGTTGTCAGAGTGCATGAGATCCAATCCGTCGTTATACGACAATTCCTCACCAGCAATTACTCTATCTAATGCCTTGGATTCACCAATTAGCTGTTCAAGCATGGTGAAAGGTAGACACGTCAGGATATATTCCTTGATGCATTAGAATTCATACGTAGTCTACTAAAAAGATCACCTAAATACATCACACAGGATAAGCAATACGCCGTAAGTATTGTGAGGGATCGATCCTTAAAATTTGATGGGCTCCGCGCTCTTGAATGTAAAGGAGACAATCCTAGATGATGACAAAGTTGGCTTTATTTTATGGTAGGCATATGCATATTTTGTTTCACTACACACCAGCAAGGATGTAAGTGAATGAATATAATAGAATGAGAAAGTATGACTATTCTATTGTGAGCTCAACGAGTATAATACAACAGTGTGTGCCATATACCAATACACAAGAATATGCATTGGAATTTATAACGCAAAATTAAAGTGATTGACGAATTGGCAAGATCAAGATATTGGAAGATTACTCCGGATGAGTTAAGTGGCTTTTCGTATGATCAAGACAAGCTGATAAATTGGGAGATCAGATGTGTTAAGGAGCCAGAAGAAGATGCAAGATTTATTGGAATTTTCCTCTATCGACACGGAACGCCATTTGATTACGAGTCAATAAAGGGAATTGCATACTATCACAACAATATAGCAAGAGAGGAGCTTCCACCCATCACAAAATTTCTTCATGACAAATACAATGGAAAAAACACTGAAAAAGGTGAAAGAGTATTTCTAAGAGATTCAAAGGAGATATATGCCGCTAAAGATCTATATGAGTTAGCAGTTGCGCTAGAAAGCAAGTTTAAGGTCAGGGCCACAATATCATTAGAGTTTGAGGATCTCAATACTGAGGAGCTGAAAGGAGCTGGTCTGCCAGAGGCAAAATTGTTGCCCATTCCAGGCAAATAGATAAGTCAGTTTACAGGAATAATTACATGTCTGAGTATAATGATATTCGCTTGCATCTGAATGAATTAAGAAAAAGGATCCTGAGGATAGTTATTGTCATAGGTGCTGTTACGGTGTTCTTGTTGACGTTTCATGCAGAGCAGATTCATGTGGGGCAGACCATACTTTACTACCCGACACCAGATCCCCTAGACAATATAGCAGCACAGATCACGATCCATATGAAAGACAATATAGTTCCAGAAGATGTTCAATTAATTCAAACTGTGCCAGGACAAGCATTTTTTGCACAAGTTTACATTGCTGCACTAATAGGAATAGTAGCCAGCATGCCAGTGATAATTAGAGAATTAGTTGGATTTGTTGGTCCCGCACTGAAGGAAAATGAGATCAATGCAGGTAAGGTAGTAACGTTGCCAGCATTGGGGCTTTTTGCTGCAGGGTGTGTCTTTTCATATAGTATGGTTATTCCCAACGTACTGGAATTTCTATACAGATATGGTGAATCTGCAGGATTGATCACTTTTTTGAACATAATTGACTTTGTAACGTTTGTTCTACAATTCTTGTTGGCATTTGGACTATCATTTCAGTTGCCGTTAATCATGTATGCAATTACCGAATCTGGAATGACTGATGCATGGTTCTGGAGAAAAAATATCAGATATGCAATTATTGCCATCGTGGTATTTGGAGCAATAATTACGCCAGATGGGAGTGGAGTCACCATGTGGTTTATTGCCATACCAATGATCGCGCTATATGTGACTGGCATGGCAATCATTGAACGTCGAGCAAAAGCTGCTACAGTGAGATAAACGTGTTCACATGTATCTAATATGCAGTGAATTGAAGATTAATCAATCAAATAAAAATTGTGCAAAGCGTGTAATTCATGTGTCCATATTTTAGGATGTCAAAAATAAGTCAAGATTGTAAATTTACTAGGATAATTTATGCAAGATTTGATTTAGTAACAGCCATGTCTTGCTATTTTGCTGATCAATAACTTTTTCAATCATGTGTCAACTAGACAGCAAAATTATTTCTAAATATTACTCTAGTCACTACGTACAAGTTGCAAAGTGTCCAATATTGAACATTTAAATCTAAAACATGCAAAACAACTATATGATATTTGAGGGCGGACTTGCAGGCTTTATTGCAGGCCAAGAGTGGATATTTATCATAATTATTGCGGTGGTGCTCATCTTTGGCGCAAAAAAGATTCCCGAACTAGCAAAGACATTTGGAAAAGCCAAGGGTGAATTTGAGAAAGGAAAGATCGAAGGTGAGAAAGAATTAAAAGACTTTAAAGAGAACGACGGGAAACGTGACTAACGTTCTGCAAGTATAGCAAATTTATCGAGAATATCCTCATATTCAACCACAATGTTACGTCTGTGAAAATACCACATAGCTTGTAGCATTCCGCGAAATTTCAAGTCAGCATCAACTACAATTTTAGTTCCACCCACAACACGGGAAAATCTTTCCCTAATATGACTGCCTTTGGCATCACCACCAATAACAAAGAACTCATGCATGTATGGTCTTGTGACAACATGTTTTGTCATCATTACAAGCTCCCTATCTGCAAGCACTCGATGCTCTTCGACCACCGATATATTATCTCTGCTGGACAGTATACGGACGGATGGAAAATGTTTTGGAATTATTTTTGGAAGACATTCAAAATCTGTGACAATATCAAACAGTTTTTCAATGTCGACATTTACAAATTTTTCAAAGGAGAATTG
Organism: uncultured Nitrosopumilaceae archaeon; assembly: GCA_964538885.1. Lineage (GTDB taxonomy): Archaea > Thermoproteota > Nitrososphaeria > Nitrososphaerales > Nitrosopumilaceae > JAPOPJ01. The sequence continues at coordinate 19,758 of CAZIHR010000027.1, read as the reverse complement.
TGGCAATGATGAATCAGCTGGCCCCCCACCGATCGTAGAGGCCATGATCTAGATCAAATTGATCCAGACACTTGCCCACTCCGTGATTGATTATATCATCAACTGTCTTGGGGGATGTATAAAACTCTGTGACTGGTGGCAAAATCACGACACCCAACCTTGCAAGTTTAAGCATATTTTCTAGATGAATTGCAGATAGTGGAGTTTCTCGTACCAGCAAAACTAATTTTCTGGACTCTTTGATGGTTACACCAGCAGCACGAGCTATCAACGTATCATCATAACCGTTTGCAATAGCAGACAACGTCTTCATGCTACAGGGTGACACGATCATTCCATCTGTTTTATGAGTACCGCTAGAGACACCAGCAGCCATATTCTTGTCAACAGAATATGTGGTGGCCAAAGATTGGACATGTTCTACAGTTAACCCGGTTTCCATCAAGATGCATTTAGAGCCCCAATCAGACACAATCAAATGAGTCGTCATTCCCAGATCACGTAATGTCTCAAGTGTACGTATTCCATATATTGCTCCAGTGCTACCCGTAATTCCTATCACAATTTTCAATATATCATATTGATACTAGAGCTGTATTTTTGTTTAATCCATTTATTATGAGGGTGTTACAATTTATCATTTACAGATAGTGTAATTTTTGATGCTAGTCCTGCCTTTCCATGATGGTATCTCACTTGAAGTTTCCAGTAAATCACATAATTAGATACCACACAACATATACACAGTTTGGCACATGTGTACCATCTATGTCATATGCCTGACAGAATGCCAATATTTTGCCAATTCAAGTGATGTATATCAAAAATTTGTGAATTTTAGACTGAATTTATGTCTGCATCATCGGATTCATCACGTTCACGCTGTTCACGTCTACGTTTTATCCACAGATATATACCACCGATCAACATTGCAGTAAGCAGTATTGCGCCTGCCATCTGTAGCTCAAAATGATATAACATGTTTTTTGCCACACAACACATGAAAAAAATCTTGTGATCATACCCACTTGTCGAACAATTTTTCCCCGTTTGGCAATCACAGATCACATACAGTCTACCTGCACCATAATAGGTGTCTACCACACCATAGCCGCATTTTAGCGCCTCACATACCACGTTCAATCATTTTAGATGAAGTTGCTAATCTAACTTTCAAAGGCAGACAAATATATCTCAAGAGTGCAGATGGGGAAAATTAGCTTATATTAGAACCCAAATTCCAAATAAACTAGGAAGATTTCAACATGGAAAATATAGTAAACAGTTACACAGGTGTAAGAATCGGTGTCATGGGAAGCCATTCGGCACTTGAGATCATGGATGGAGCAAAAGACGAAGGTTTTGAGACCACGGTATACTGTCAGAAAGGCAGGGAAACTCCATACCAACGATTTGGCAGAATTGCAGACGAGGTGGTAGTGTTGGACAAATTCAAGGATATGGCATCAGACAGAATACAAAGACAGTTAAGGGAGAGCAACACAATTGTGGTTCCGCATCGATCACTTGCAGTGTATTTGGGATATGATACGCTTGAAAATGAATTTAACGTGCCCACATTTGGCAATAGATACCTCTTCAGAGCAGAGGAAAGAAATGCAGAACGGAACCAATACTATCTGCTAGAAAAGGCAGGGATAAGGCTTCCAAGATTGTTCAAGAATCCAAAAGAGATTGACAGACCATGTATGGTCAAAGTACAAGAAAAGAACCGACCACTTGAGAGAGCATTTTTTACAGTATCTTCATACAAGGACTATACAGTAAAGTCAGAGGCCAAGATAAAGCAGGGGCTGATCTCAGAAAAAGATCTAAATGATGCAGTCATCGAAGAACTAGTAATTGGCACGTACATGAACTTTAACTTTTTTCACACTCCCATATCCAAACAAGTTGATTTTTTGGGCATAGAGAGAAGACTTCAGACCAACTTGTATGATTTTAATGCACTTCCTGCAAAGCAGCAATTGGATATAGATTTAGATCTGCAAAATATTGAGGTAGGACACACACCAGCTAGTGTCAGGGAATCACTACTTGAAAAGATCATCCAGATGGGAGACAAGTTCGTAGAGACAGTCAAAAAAGAATATCCTCCAGGGATCATAGGGCCATTCTCACTACAAAGTGTAATTACTGTAGATCTGGAACTGGTGGTATATGATGTTTCATTGCGCGTGCCAGGAAACCCAATTCTTGCAACCACCAGTCCATATACAAAATACCAGTATGGACAAACAATTGGTGTTGGACGAAGAATTGCAATGGAGATAAAGAAGGCACAGGAAGAAGGGAAGTTAGACAAAGTCACCACATAGTATGGCATTAATGATTATTACTCAACAACGATATCACGATAGAATATACACATAGTGGTGCTAAAACAGGAATCAACAGGACCAGTTATGCAATTAAATTATTGTAGATCGTGTGATTCTTCCATATTATCTTTAAGAAGGTTCTGGCGAACTAGGACAGGTATGTTGTACAAGGCGCTCAATGCTAGTGCATCTGAGGCTCTATAGTTACGCAAAATTAGATCTTTTTTTCCCGTAAAATACAGGTTTGCACGCAGCACCTGACCACTCTCATATACTTTGACCTTAACTAGGACAAGTTCGTTCTCCTCGCATATCTCCTCAACCAACCTGTAAATTGATGGAATTTGCTCTGCATTATTTTCCGAAAAGACAGATATGTGTTTGGCAACCTCTCCAGAGAATGCCCTTACATGGAACTCTCTTCCATCTTCGGATTTTAGTATCAGCATTCCTTCCATTGCGTACGGATCTACAAATCCAACATATGCGATCTTAACTGACTCATATCCAGATTCCTGTGCTTGATCAATTTCCATGAATATACGATAAAGTTCCCATCCCAATGTTTATAAATATACAACGGCAGTGTGCTAGATCGTTACAATAGTAGATGATCATAAAGTCACATAGATAATTCCGAAAATGCTTGTGCAATATATGATGTCTTGACAGTTTTGGTATGTTGAAACTGCATGTAGGTATACGTGTCTAAACTATACATCAAAATGACAAGATGGTATGATGAATCATTGTGACAGAATTTTGTGGTTTGGATACAGATTATACAAGTAACAAAAATGGCAGATATGAAATATCGTGATGGCGGATGAGATTTGAAAAAAATTAATCAGCAGAGCAGTTCAAAATGATGTGTGTTATGCTGTATAGTAGGATCTGCATATATGAATACTATTGGATGCCTATTTTCATGTTATGGGTGGATCCAGCGGATGGGTTTTTTACGTAAAGTATGCCATTGTATGTATTGCCATTCAATTCGAATGGATTGGTAGTGACTACCTTGCCATCTAGTAGAACAATCGCGTAGAACGGATCAGGTGTAAGATTCATTGTGGATATGGTGCCATCCTCTCCTGTTAAGAGTAGATTGATAGCATTCGTATTTGGAGTGTATGTTAGTATAGTTATGCCGGATATTGGTTTCTCACCAGAATTTTGCTTGCGATCTCCATTAGAGTCATTAAATGCCATTATGTTAAGTGTTACAGAGTTGGCTTGTAATGCAAAGTTAACAGTGGCCGGCTTTCCCACAGACGCACTAACTAATTTGGATTTGACAGTTCCAGGAGATAAAACATATCCTGAAGGCACATTTATCGCCACATTATGCTCTGGTGAGTTTAGACATGTGATGAGATATGTGCCATCTGAATTAGTCATTGCTTGATGTCCATCAGCAGTGATCAAGACGGCTGGAATTCCACGCTCATCTGAATCCTTCTTGCCATCACCATCGACATCGTTGAACACAGTACCGTTGATTTTGGTTGGACTACATGTGGTGATTTCATCATTCATGCCACTCCGCATTGTCCTTATGTCATGAAATGCATAAGCCAAGTCTCCTGTACTATTTAGTGTAGTGTTTCCCATGGCACCCATGTAACGGCTTGCAACGGAAGGTATAGTTTCAGCTAATTTCATTGTGTCAGTTGCAGTACCCACCTCATCTATGGCTCGGCCCAATATGAATACAGCATCATATGCAGCATAAGCATACACGCTAGTATTGTCCACATTCTTGTCTAATTCCTTTGTTATATTATTTGATGGGACCGATGCTGTGACCGTAGTATATCCTACATCAGTTAGGAATTTCTTTCTTTGTTCATCTTTCAATAGTTCGTTTCTTTCAAATTCTACAGAGTACCACCTTGAATCCCCGAGTTTTTCGTTTGTTTTTGCTGCATCAATTATTTGGACGATCTCATCAAAACTGAACAAAATTACGCCGGTTTTCTTTTCAAGTCGAATCTCTTGTTCAATCTTAGATATAATGTAGTCATAGTCTATGCTCTTGACTGAATATTTTATATCATTTCCTACAGTTATGTTAGTTTCAAGCAGTAGCTCTTTCAATGTATTTGACAGTGCTAGGCCCCATGTATCATCTCGAAATACAGGAATTACATGGGTGAGATCATCATCTTGCATGATTTGGGCAAATATGCTTGCAGTGGTTGTGTCATCAGGAACAGTACGAAATATTTTATCTTCCTTGGCAAGAGTTGGAGATGTTGAGCCATAACTTATGGCAAGCATGTCGTTTTTATTGACATATTCTTGAACGGCATTGAGAGTACTGCTACTTGCAGGACCAATCACAGATTTTATTCCAGCATCATTAAGAGAGGTCATGGCCAACTTAGCTCCATCAACAGCACTACCATCATTATATTTCGATATCTTAAGCCTCCAGTCTTTGTCATGAGCTGCAAGCTGTTGGTTAAATTTATCTACTGCATAATCAATAGTTTTGTCTATTGGAATTCCAACGCTTTGTATACCGCCACTAGTAGACACGATAACACCCACAGTTCGTTGTGGTACGTTAGGAATGACAGATATAACCTCAGATGTGGATCCGGTACCAGCAGAGTTGACGGCTGCCACGCGAAAGTCGTATGATACTCCGTTTGTGAGACGATTTACGGTTGCAGATGGGTTTGAACTGGTGCCATCATTAAATTGCGTGAACGAATCAGTGCCTTTTCTATATTGAATGATATAGTCAGTTATTGCAGCACCGTTGTTGTTGGGGGCAGTCCACGTCAATGTGACTATGTTGTTTGCAGGTGTTGCCGAGAGTTGTGTTGGTGCACTAGGTGGGTTTACAACGGGGGACAGTGGAGCAACAGGCGTGGCAGAGACAGAAGTGGAGTAACTACCTGTACCAGCAGAGTTGACGGCTGCCACGCGAAAGTCGTATGATACTCCGTTTGTGAGACGATTTACGGTTGCAGATGGGTTTGAAGAAATACCGTCACGGAATAATGTGAACGAATCAGTGCCTTTTCTATATTGAATGATATAGTCAGTTATTGCAGCACCGTTGTTGTTGGGGGCAGTCCACGTCAATGTGACTATGTTGTTTGCAGGTGTTGCCGAGAGTTGTGTTGGTGCACCTAGTACTGTGAATGGAGTGGTTTTGACAATACTGGATGTATGACCTTCACCATAATCATGTTTGGCCGTTACTTGAAATTCATATTTTACTCCGTTTGTTAAACCAGAGACTGTAGTTGACAATAAAGTACTTTTGCCATCGTCAAACGTCTTCCAAGATCCGTCAACTTTACGATACTCCACCAAATAATCCACAATGGACAATCCTGTTTTATTAGAAGGTACGCCCCACGACAAAGTAACGATTGTGTTTCCTGGAACAGCTGTAAGATCTGGAGGAGAACCCAACGTGGATGTATACTTGCCAGTCATTTTAAACATAATATCCTGTCTAGAGTTTGCCTTCTCTTTGTAATCTACAACAGACCATGCAGCCAATGAGAGTGATCTTGTAGTTGTATCCCAAGACAGAATTTGTGCCACGTGTGATTCCTTTAGAGTCATTGTGTATGATTTATTGTCACGATGCTTCTTTACCGTGGCACCTTCCAAATTAAGACTATACTCCAAGTTTCCTGACAGTATAGTTATATCAGAAGCATCTAGGTTTTTCACCTTTTGAATAAATGAAAATGTTAATTCATAATTACTAAGATTGAGAACAGGTGTCACTGAATCATCAATAGTCGGGTGGCCAGTACGTGTATCCCCTTCATGTAGTGCAAATGTGTCACCATGAGGAATGATGAAAAAGAGAGTCATTGTCAATACTACAAACAATATACATTGCCATGAAGGACAATAGACATTACTAAACAGATTGGGCAATAGGTTTCAAATATCGACATTTAAGTTAATATATAAACCATAATTGGCCAAAAATTATCAACAACAGCTAAAAAATCACTTCACACCATGCAAATCATCTAGTTGTTTTATTATATTTTGATCGCCGAACAATAATTAAAGATCATTACTATTCCATATGGAAACAAATTTTGCAGTTAATATAAAACAACTACGATCAAACCCAAATTATTTAAAATGAGATACAAACTAGTGCCTAGTGTCTACAAACCCTGAAAGATCGGTCTCATATGTACTCTCAAAACAAGTTTCCACATACATGAACAAAGATGTGTTACTATTAGATCAGAACACATTAACCAGAAATGCGGCCACAATGCTACAACGCTACAAGACTGACGACATAATAGTTACAGACAAAGATGGATTACCAGTTGGGATTGTTACTGATGACGATATCATAAACAAAGTAGGTGATGTCACAGTATATGCAGAAGCAACCAGACTCAAAGATATTATGAGTGCCCCGCTGATCACAATTCACGAAAAAGCCACACTTCAAGAGGCATTACACAAGATGCGTGACAAGAAAATTCGAAAGCTTCCAGTCATCTCAAAGAAGAATCAAGTATTGGGAATCGTCTATCAAGTAACTATTGCAAGCGTGATAAGAGAAGCTACTGCCACCGCCCCAAGACTCCTAAGCCCACCAGTCAAGGCAATCTTGGGGAACTTGGGATTTGTATTACAGTTTGCAGGAGTACTGTTACTTGCTCCGGCAATTCTATCTACCATACTAGGCGAGACTGTCACGGCCACAGGAATATATCTCACCACAGTACTTTTGTTGGTAACCGGATTCTTTTTAAATTCATATGGAGAAAAAGCCAGCCTCAACCTTCAACAGGCATCAATATTGGTGTTTTCTAGCCTGTTTCTGTTGTCATTATTTGGAACCATACCATACCTGTATGTTGCTCCTGTAGAAGCTACAGGAGTAGAAGTATTTGCAAATGCGTTCTTCTCAAGTGCAGCAGGATTCACCACGGGAGGCATATCACTTTTTGACAAGCCAGAAAACCTTTCACAAAGTTTCACATTTTATCGAAGCTTTACACAGCTTGTGGGGGGCATGAGTTTCATCTATCTAGTGATGACAGCATTTTATCCAGAATCAAAGCTCCAATCCATGAGAGGCTTTATCTCAGGCAAGACGCTTCACATGAGGGAGCTCTTTGGCACAATCACAGTTATTTTCACACTATATATCGTGATTGTTGCAGGATTGTTGTTCTTCTTTGATGGTGAAGATATAATCGACAATATTTCACTTGCAATGAGTACACTTGCCACTGGAGGCTTTGTGCCATCATCTACAATTTTGGATGGAATGGGGTGGCAAGAACGTGTTATTTTGATGGGTGCAATGATACTAGGAGCGTTGCCATTTACATTTCACTATGCATTTGTCAGAAAAAAGTTCCTTTCACCGAAGCTAGGTAGTGAAGTTATGTTGTACTTTTCACTGTTAGGAGTTGCAACACTATTAATCATTTGGAGTAGTGGTTTGGATCCTATGGAAGGCATATTTTATTCGGTCTCTGCAAGTACCACGGCTGGACTTCAATTTGAAAACTTGGCAGGATTAAACTCCATATCACACGTTATTTTGATTGTACTGATGTTTGTTGGTGGATGCGGTTTTTCTACTGCAGGCGGTCTAAAGATCTTCAGACTATTCCCTCTAAAGGAATGCAGAAATCTATTTAGCAGAACATCTAGAAAGAAGATGGAACCACAGACAAGGAAAGAAGCTACAACCACCATACTGCTCATAATATTGTTTCCTGCAATTGCTGCGGCCACAGCAGGTCACTTGGCAATAACTGAGAATGTTGATTATGAAAATGCGTTTTTCGAATCAGTTGGTGTGATTACTACAGGAGGGTTGTCTGCTGGAATCATCGATTTTGAAACGGATCCTGCAACAAAGATATTCTTAGGATTTCTTATGATTTTAGGTAGATTGGAGATAATTGCAATAATTTACATTTTTGTGCCCAAGTTGAGCTGATGCAGTTTGTTGGGATAAAATTTAATGTGTGGCAGTACGCAATTGCATTATGACAAAACAAGATGTGAAATTATCCCATGCTGGCAAAAAGATGGTCGTATTGGGGTTTATCAGCATTGCAGTACTGTTTGTAATATATTCTAGATATCAAAACTCAGAACTTTTTACCCCTGATGCAATAGATGCAATACAAAGAATTTCTTATGGATTTTACGTTGCGATGCTGGCAGCATTTGGAGCAATAGCTTATGGATTGTACAGATATCATGAGGAAAAGGCCAAAGATAATAGAACGGATATCATATCAATTATTGCGCAGACCACATGGAATCCAAGATCACGTATGGTCTTTGTAATTACGTTTGTCGGTTATGGTGTATTTTTCTCGCTTGTTTCTGGCACTCTGATTTACCAACCAGAGATAAATTTTGCTGTTCAGTATGGGGCTGCAATACCGTCTGGTTTTGTAGCACCGTGTTGTGGTGATCCCGGATACATGCCAAAAATCATCATCTACCTAACAGAGCATGTAGGATTACAGATCATTCCAATTAATATGACTCTGCAAGTAGTTGTATCATATTTGGTGGGGCTGAATATGTCAATTGCAGTCAACACATATTCTATAGCTAAAAGAGAAGGTGGATTCAGTACAGTCGGCGCCATGGCAGGATTATTTGTTGCATGTCCAACATGTGCGGGATCATTCTCATCCATATTTATTGGAACTGCAAGTAGCATTGCATTAACTATTGCAATTACTCAGCTACAGACATTATTTATTGCAATCTCAATTCCAGTACTGCTGATAACTCCATTCATCATGATGAGAAAACTGCAAGGTACTGATAATGGCTGTAAGTTGGATCCTGAATCATGACTTTTTGTAATCAGATGTGGCACGAAACTATAGTAACTGCCGGTTATTGTGTATGTTCGTAAGTTTGTAGATTTTAGTGTCGTTTATACTCACAATAATGATGCAATTGCCTAGGTTGGAACCGGATGTATTGTAACTATTGCGTTGCTGATCTGCTCAATTATATCATGCTCTATTGAAACTAATATCTTATGCGCATCTTCGATAGTCATTTCACCATCAAGCATGCAATCAATATCGATTTTATAGACATTGCCAAATTTTAATGACATTATTCTTATTGTCCCAAGTATCTCCCGATGCTCATCTAGTATGGATCTTATGAGTTTATCCGTATCAGCATCCTGTTCGCTTGAATGTTTGGTCAGTTTACTGTGTGGCTCTAAGCGAAGTGTTGTTCGTTCAATGAGAGGCAATTTTTCCTTAATTATCGATTCAATCCTGTTGGAGATCTCATAAGTGGATGCAAGTGACAAATCTGGCTGAACTTGGACGCGCATGTCTGCATGTATTTTGTTACCTATCTTGTGAGTGCTGGGATGACTGGCACCCATTACATCATCTATGTTTTTTACGATTTCAAGTAAACGAGAGTCAATAGGAATGTCTGTCCAATCGGGCTCAACGCGAATAGTTACTTTTGCATCACCAATTGACTCAGACAAGCCGTGTTTGTATTCCTCCTTTAATTGCGAACCCGTCATGTGTTTTTTGACAAGATCCTCAATTTGTTGACTTATCTCATGTGCCTTGTCCACACTGGTATCTCCCCGCACAATTGCTGTGGCATCAGCAAACAGTGTATCTCCAGATCGTCGCAACAGAACTGGTCCCACTCGAGTGACATCAGACACTGACTTTATGATTTCTTTTATGTCGTCCACCATCTTGGGCGATGTCACGTCAAGCAATTCTCGAGATGCCTTATAGACAATATTTGCACTGATTGCTACAAGGAATGCACCAAGAATCATAGATACTGTAGCATCCATGAAATAGAATCCAAAAATAGTAAGCGGTATACTTGCTATAGTTAATGTGGTTGCCGCTATATCCATGAATGTATGCTGAAGATCCGCCTTGAATGCGTCACCGCCAAAGCCACGTATAGCTTTTCGTAACAGAAATACCTTAAAAGTTTCGACTCCTATCACATATACACCACCCCATATTCCAAATAGAGAGTGAGTTGGTTCAATGAGAGGATCTTGGAACCTATGAATTGCCTCGTAGATAAACAGTCCTGCCAAGATAGTCATGGCAATTCCACTCAATACATAACCCAATGGTTCAATTTTCCCATATCCATAAGTGTGTGATTCACTAGCAGGGCGCATAGCTATTCGCGCTGCAATAATAGCTACAAGTACAACTACGGCATCCATCAATGTGTGTATGCTATCTGTGACCAATGCTAAACTGCCTGAGAATATTCCAAAGGTAATCTCCACTGCAAATGCAGACAATGTAACTGACATTATAACAATCAAAATGTTAAACCGAGTATCAAATAATCCCATACAGTAGACAGCTAGGCTCGATGTATTAATCGTTTATTAAAACACAAGACATTGTAGATTAAAAAAATAACATAAATTCTGTGCATTACACTAAAGTTGCCAGCATATTAGTATAAACGCACAAAGTGGATTTACCTAAACTAAAAACCCAATATCAATATGAACCAAACAGATCTACAGTTATCAAAGATTCTATCCTGCAACAAGCTATTCAGCTGCACGTTGACCAGATGGCACTTCGGAGGGATCCAACGGCACGAGTGCAACAGTACGACCAACAATTGCGCCGTGTTCATCTCGTTCATCGGTGGACGTGAGTTTTGTTGGGAATTCGCCGCCATCCTTTTGACGCATCCATATTATTGCGCGGTCTCGATATCCGGCCCTCCAGTTCTCCATGTTTGCATGAAGATTTCCCTTGCTTCTTGGGGCAGTATGTTCATAAAGGCTAATTCCTATTACTTCGTCTCTAGTATAACCCAACTTGTCCAAGTATGATTGACTGCATTCCACTATGGTTCCCATATAATCTACTGATCGGCGCAACACATTAGGATCCTCATAATCGTCTCGTGCTGAAATGTTGTATATGTTTTGAATTTTTTTAATCGCTGCCACATCCCTTAACTCTGTATCTATTCCAACTACTTGATCATTCTTGTACTTTTTTCTGACTGTTCGCAATGCAATTACAACTTCACCTGTCTTTGTTCGCAGATGTGTCTTTTTTGATATGTGTGTTGCAGGCGCACTCTTCCATGCTTCAAGCATGTCAATTACCTCTTGACGAGATTCTTCTGTGGCATGATCCAATATGGACTGACCAATTACTTCTTCAAGGCTGTATCCCATTCTAACTGCATAATATTGATTACAATCTTGAATGACACCATCAAGATTTACAGAACGATACATTACAGGTATTGCAGCTCTTATCTGCATTATTTTGCCATAATGCGTAATGACTATAAATATTTAAGCTGATCACATTCAGTTAAAGTATACGTTACCTTTGGGTTAATTAACTAATTTGAGGCGCGATTGCATGAAAACTGTCCGTGCCTAACTAAACTTTTACCTACGTTCATAAAAAACGTCAAAAATACAGAAAAAAATAGCACAAATTTCACCAGATAGACATGCAAAGTTGTGAGATGGTAACTATATCACTTGTCTCTTGCTAATTGATCAGATTCAAAGATTTCCTCAAACGATAAAAGTGGTAACCTCAATCACACTACTGCCTACTTGTGTACCAATAGTACTATTTTGCCGTTATGTGTGATTCTGACATGCCAACAAATTACAAGTTGTAGACTCGACTCACGATATATGTGATGTGACAGACTTGGAAGAATGTACAATCCATCAGTATGAAATTGTTTTAAGTATGTGTTACTGCTTGAAACTTGTGGACAACCTTCAAGCACTTCATGCACTTAATGTAAAACCAAACGCACCATTTGAGGAGATCAAGGCAGCATATAGAAAACTGGCATTAGAATACCATCCAGATAAAAACATCGACGAGAAAGAAGGAGACCAATTTAAAATTGTTACAGAAGCATACAACTACCTAAAGAAGAACCATGACAAATCAGAATCCAAACATGATAATAGTTACGAGGATTCCACCAATTCAAATACAGAGTTTAGGGCAAAGTCACAATGGGGAGCACCTAAAAACGGTAACATTCCAGAAGAAGATTGGGCCAAATTTACGAGGGGTGTTGAAGAGGACGATCCCGGTTTTTGGAAAGAATATGAAAGAAAATTCTGGGAAGAATACAATGGTCGATTCAGATCCCAAAGAAAGAATGATGAATACAACAAAGCCAAAGAACCCAAGAAACAACCAGATTTATTTGTCAATGTAGACAAAACACTATGCATAGGGTGTTGTAGTTGTGAAATTATTGCTCCAGATGTCTTTCAGATTGACAAAAACAAGAACATGAATCCAAAATCATCGGTGATCAATCCCAAAGGAGCAGGCATAAACAAGATAATGAATGCTGCAGAGACGTGTCCCACAAAAGCCATCATTGTAGAAAACAAAAACACAAATGAACGACTATTTCCATTCTAATCTTTGAGTATGTGGTATGCGTTGTTAATCTGCACATCAGAAATGTTTTTTCTAGTGTGAAACATGCTGTGTATTGCTCCTGCTGAATCAGATGTAGATCGTGGAACTAGATGTACATGCACATGAGGAATCTCTTGCCCAGCATCCTTGCCATTATGTACTGCAATCAATGTTGCTCCTGTAAGCTTGTCTACTCTAGAAATCATACGGTGCACCAGTGAAAACAGGTCACTATTTTCGTCTACTGGCAGGTCTTGTAACTTTTCACGATGTGTTTTTGGTATCACCAAGACATGTCCCGGCACTAGTGGAAATGCATCCAGAAAAGAGACAGAGTTTACAGTTTCGGAGAGAAACTTTGCTGGTATTTCTCTGTTAATAATTCTACAAAATATACAATCCATCATAAAATCCGACCGTGTTCATATATTAAAGTCAGTTGTCGCGGTTGACCAGTGTGGCCCATGCAAGTCCCTTACCAAATTTGATTGTGGCAGTATCACCTGGAAAAAGTGTGCAGTCTGTAATGGTTTTTGGAATTCTATCCAAAGTCTCAACATAACACACACCATTGTTATTTGATAAAATTTCTACATCCTCAAATACATCTTCACGAATAAAATTCCAAAATGGAAATACAATGGTAGATAGCACCATACCTGCAACTATAAACGCGCCGCCAATAGCAAGTGTGGCTTTTTTGCCTGATGATAATTCCATGTTACCACGTACCACCCCCACCAGAGTCAGGGTCAAGTTTTTTTTCAGGTACATTGCCATGTGCTTTTTTCATGTGTCTTGTAAGGCGTTCAGCCGTGGGAAGTTCCAGTCCACATTCTTTGCATTTGGTCTCATTTTTGTATTTTTTTTTAAATAATCCCATCGACGTATCAGATTGGTAAATATTTTATAAATTGTTTGAAAGAGATAAAAAATGACGCGCGCATCGTGTAATTTTGTATGTATTGAATGAAAAGTTACATCTTTAACCTGATACAAATATGATATGATTTTGGTAGTTGGACTTTGGTTGATTAGATAAAATTTCAAATATTTGAAATTAAAGTGATAATGCGGACATACATTATAAAGGACTTTGACGGTCCTCTGATATGGTAATTTCAAATATAACCATTCTAGGTTCAGGAGTAATGGGTCATGGGATTGCTCAAGTGTCGGCTCTTGCAGGATATAATGTAGTTTTACGAGATATTGAACAAAAGTTTTTGGACAAAGCGATGGATAAAATAAGATGGAGTCTTGATAAGCTTGTTGTAAAACAGAAAATTTCAAAACAAGAAGCTGATGCAACATATGCCAGAATTACACCAATGCTGGACCTAGCTGAAGCAGTAAAAAGATCACATATGGTCATTGAGGTAGTACCCGAAATTATGAATGTAAAGAGCAAAGTATACGCTGAGCTTGATGCTGTAGCTGACAGTAGTGTTATTTTTGCGTCAAATACCAGTACACTGCCAATCACAGAGATTGCAAGTACCACCAGCAGACCAGACAAATTTATTGGAATACATTTCTTCAACCCACCACAATTAATGAAACTTGTAGAAATTATTCCCGGCCAAAAAACATCGCCTGAAACAGTAAGAATTACACAAGATTATGTAAGAACAATAGAAAAACAGGCAGTCTTGTGTAGACGTGACGTACCAGGTTTTATCATCAACAGATTGTTCATACCAATGGTACATGAAGCATGTTACGTCAGAGACAGGTCGAGTGCAACTTTGGAAGAGATTGATTCAGCAGTGAAATTCAAACTTGGATTTCCCATGGGGATATTCGAGCTAGCAGACTTTACAGGCATGGATGTGATACATAAAGCAACGCATGAAATGTACACGCGTGACAAGAAAGTGATTCGTCCACATCCCAAGATTACAGAGATGTTTGAAAGAGGAAAATTGGGCCAGAAATCTGGAGAAGGTTTTTACAAATACTCTGATGACAAATACGAACGTGTCACACTAACAGAAGAATTAGCACAAAAATGCAACCCAATTCAGATAATAGCCAACATACTAAATAATGCTGCATGGCTTGTCACAAACGAAGTTAGTGATATTGAAGAGATTGAAAAGGCAGCAAGACTTGGACTTGGACTCAAAAAGCCGTTGTTTGAGACAGGTAAGTATATTGGAATTAAAGATATAGTTAACGAATTAAACGCACTTGTGCAAAAAGAAGGAACGTTTTACGAGCCCGATCCTCTGCTTGTATCTATTTAGTGATTAGATCTAGTATTGTCTTAACGGCCTCCTCTGCCGTGTCGGTTCCAACTATCTTGATATTTTTCCTATGATCTATATAACCATCAATGAATGGGGCTGTCGCTCCACCCAAATTCCGAATTGCAACCATGGGTTTTTTGTTCATGTCAGCAGCACACATTTCAGACAGCGTTCCAGAACCACCACCAATTATGATTACTCCATCAGCTGACAGCGCGTTCAGGAAATTCCTAGTAAAGCCCATGCCTGTTGAAATCACTATATCGCAATGCTGGTTTGCAAATGATGCATCTTGTTGCGGTATAATGCCCACAACAATACCGTTTGCATCATGAGCACCATGACTTGCTGCATGCATGACTCCACCCATACCACCCGTAATGAGGACACTGCCGGACTTTGCAAGTAGACCGCCCACCGTATAAGCTATTGTCTTGTGCATGTCCGTACATCCGTTGTCGTTATTACCGATTACAAGAATCTGGCGTTTTTTTGCCAACGGTTATAGAATCAGAATTGCTCTCAAAAATCTTTCTGTATTGATGATGTTTCAAACAGAATCACATATACGTGTAATGCCATACGACTAAATCAAATCAGAAGAAAAAAGTTGAAAAGACTACACTGTAACAACAGCATAAATGTATGATTGCTAGCATGTGGCACAGCTAGCAGGTTTTTTAATAAAATAAATGTTGAAAAATTCTACTTTAGCATTTTTTCAAGAGCTTGGCTTGTATTAAGCATACCATTTCTCTTAGCAAATGCCTCGATCAGCTTGTATTGTTTGTCTGTAAAACATACAGGGATTGTACGGTTGTTCATAAAATGAAATGGCATCATTATTTAATATCCTTTACGAATGATGGTTCTTCTGCAAAAAAAGACAAATCATGTGATAAATTCTTGGGACTACCCACTATAATGAAATTATTAGATATATGATGTCATTATATCTAAAGATGTCACTGTCTCTATTTGCAGAATTCAAACACGTTAAACATATATTCAAACAGATGTGGAAAATTAAAATGGGCAAACTAAACTATACAATACTAGGTCTTGGTGTATTTGGTGCAGCACTTATAGCTGTTGGGATGTATGTCAACACCGACCAATTTTGGGCCGTTGTGGATCCCCTAGCAATCACCCTGTTTCTGGCCATGGCTGCAATTAGTATGGCATTACTTAGAGTAACAAAACCACTAAATCCCACATGACATATGAATTGCTCTAGTGTTTACAACCAATAGGACATGTTCTGCATCTGCCATGATCGCGCACTTTATTCCAATATTTTGGATGGTCAAGTCACAGTAAAAACTCCAACAATGTGTTTTAGCAGATATATCGCATTTACCATATTACAAGTAATTAATACACACACACATGATCGTATCCAAAAGACCATATTTTGTCATCATATACATCATAATAACCTACTAAAATTTCAGATTTTTGCACAGAGTAAATATATTTCAAAATTGATTCTTGTAACTATCAACTGAAGTCATTATGATGAAACATGCTGTGTCACCACATCTGATGAAACTATTTTATACAGAAAATAATTAGATAAAATATTCAGTTACACATTTCAATCAAACTTAATATTTATAAAAAGAGTTAATCTAAAAATGGGCAAAATAAACATCGAGAAACAAAATTCTGTTCAATTATACAAAATCAGAAAAACACTTGATGAGCTATCCCAAAAATCTGGAAGGGGAACAGAGTTAATTACGGTTTACATCCCCAAAGGAAAGCAGCTTCACGAAATAATCAGTACACTCCAGCAAGAACAAGGAACAGCAGACAACATAAAGTCAGATTTAACCCGTACTCACGTGGTGGATTCTCTTGGAAAGGTAATTCAGCGCCTGAGATTGTACAAAAAAACTCCAAACAGAGGATTGGTGATATTTTGTGGAGCCCTTCCACCAGAAGGAGGTGGACCACTAGGTAGCGAAACGGTGAGAGCTTGGGAGATTGAACCGCCAAAAGATCTGAACCAGTATCTCTACAGATGTGATGATCATTTTCATGTAGATATTCTCAAAGACATGTTAAAAGACGACAATTTAATTGGATTTTTGGCAATAGATGCAAAGGATGCTGGGTGGGGACTGTTACAGGGAGATAAAATCGAGGTACTAGCACAGACCAGTTCTGGTGTAGCTGGCAAACACAGACAAGGTGGTCAGTCTGCCAAACGGTTCCAAAAGCTAAGAGAGATGGAATTAACATATTATTACAACAGAGTTGCAGAGACCACAAGAGAGTATTTTATCGACATATATCCTATCAAAGGACTGGTGGTTTCAGGTCCGGGACCCACAAAAGAAGATTTTGTCAATGGAGGATATCTAGAATATCGCCTACAAAATATGATTATGGCTACACTTGATTCATCATATGCAGGTAGGGAGGGAATACGCGAAGCATTTGTAAAAGCATCAGATATTCTTTCTGACTTTAGGTTAGTTGAGGAGAAGAAGCTGGTAGATGGTCTTTTTCGTGAGATAAATTCACAGTCAGGACTAGGAGCGTACGGTATGAAAGAGACAATAGATATGCTACAAAACAATATAGTCAAGACGTTGATTATAACAGACAATACAAACACGTATCGTGTTGAAGGACAGTGCAAACGATGTCACAATACAAGAGAAGAGATTATTGACATGCAACAGGTAATTCCAAAAAAAACAGAATTTGCAAACAATCCATGTCCCAGCTGCAACGCTATGGAAGTAGAGGTAAAAAGCCAAGATATAATAGATTATCTGGAACTCATGGCAGCAAAGATGGGAACGCAGTTAGAAGTGATCTCAGGCAAGGCAGAACACGGCATAAATCTTACTAGTATTGGTAAGATTGGCGCACTACTAAGATACAATCCAGGACATGCAAAATAAGTCAGTGTAAGTCAAGCATTTTGCGAATGGCATCTGCAAGATTACTCAGTTCAGAGTCGTCTGCAATTTTTCGTTTGGTCCATACTGTCCCCTTGCTGATATATCTGGGTATAATGTGGATGTGTACGTGTGGGACTATCTGCTTTGCCGCGCGGCCGTTGTTCTGTGCTATGCTGAACGCATCTGCCCGCGTTGCCTTCAAAATGGCCCCCGCAATCTTGGGTACAAGTGAAAACAGTGTGCCTACAGCAACGGGTTCCATATCTGTGATTTGCATATAATGCCTTTTAGGAAGTACCAACGCGTGTCCAACATCTATGGGATACTTGTCTAAGATTGCCGCATGAAAATCATCTTGATATATGAAATGTCCATTTCTTTTCCCACTCAGTATATCACAAAATATGCAATCCACAGGATATAATCAAGTATGATTTTATTTATTGTTTCAGCGGGTAACATCTAGTACACAAAAGTTCGGATAAGGGTTGCAGCATGTGTAGTATAGTCTAATAGATATTCACATACAGAAAAAAAATCAGACAAGCATCTAAAATTATATGCCAAAAAAGCAAACGTCTTGAAAGCCTTTATTAGGGCAGATTTTTGAATCAGAATATTCCTATGGGACGAAAAGAACGGCGTGAGCGTGAACAGAAACGTGAGAGTTTTGCAACAAAACGATCTGCTGAGAAGAGAACCAAACTACTCATAACAATTGGTGTATTAGCAACAATTGCAGCAATAGTAGGTTATGCAGGTTATCTATTCATCAATTTGGACGAGACCGCACCGGGTTCACCACCTGGTGCAGGTGCCATGAGAAGTGATCACGCACATGCGGCAATTCTAGTCAAGATATTTAAAGATGAATTTGACTTTTCGTCGCCAGCATACCAGACAAAATCACCATGGATTCATTTTGAAGGACGGGATGGTTCGACGATCCACAAACATGCCACAGGAGTCAAGCTTGGATATCTGTTTGAGAGTCTAGGCATAGGTCTTGATGACAAATGCTATATGTTCCTTGATGGCAGGAACTTTTGTACAAACGACGAATACTCTATAAAGTTCTACATCAACAGAGAAAAAGTAGATGATATACGCGAATATGAGATTCAAGAAGATGACAGAATCTTAATCTCGTATGGTAATGAGACCGATGAGGAGATAGAAGCGCAATTGTTACAACTTGACAACCAAGCAATTGTAAAGTAGATACGTCATCAAATTACATATTGTTTGTAGTAGGATAGATTGGATCATCACTTTTGATATGATTTCACACAGTTAACCCAGATGTGTCACAAGCCACGTCATTATGGAGGCGGTTTTGGCTCAGGTATGGAAACTTGCTCATATGGTAGATGACATCTCGATATAATTGTGGGTTATTTACCAATCTGATTGGTTTTGTTTCTAGACAAATCAAATCTTGTCAGTATTTCGCTTATTGATCTGTTTACGTTTTTACAGAGTTATTTTATTATGAGGCACATTTGGGTTAACTGAACAACCCGTTATGTTTTGTATTGTCTTTTCCGTATAAGATAGAAATGTCTTGTTTGAAGACATGATAACCACCCCGCCGTAGTTATTGTGATGGAACGACCCCTACACAAAAATGGGCTCCGCGCCCTTGTGTTTGAATGGGGCAGTCCGAGCTGCTGTCTAAGTTGGCTTTATTTTATGATAGGCGTATGCAGCTTTCGTTTCACCATACATCCGCAAGGAGGTGATAGAAAGGATGAACGTAAGCATTGGAATTGACATTGGAAAGAGAAAG
>CAZIHR010000026.1:0-44842 GCA_964538885.1 uncultured Nitrosopumilaceae archaeon | reverse complement strand
CTACATTCCCACAGAAGCTGCTGTTGACGTAGGAGGAACAGTCATATTCTCAAATACTGATACTCTGGCCCACACATTTACAGCAGGTACTGCAGCTGGTGGTACCACTGGAGTGTTTGATAGTGGCTTGGTCATTGCGGGTGCTACATACGAGTACACACCTGAAACCGTTGGTGAGATTCCGTACTTTTGTATAGTTCATCCATGGATGGAGGGAGTAATTGTAGCACAAGCAGTAGACGAAATGAAAGATACACATGACGACAAAGATACACATGGTGACAGAATGATGAAAGAAGCTACGGCAACAGGAATGATGTCTGATGGAACAATGGTCAAA
Organism: uncultured Nitrosopumilaceae archaeon; assembly: GCA_964538885.1. Taxonomy (GTDB): domain Archaea; phylum Thermoproteota; class Nitrososphaeria; order Nitrososphaerales; family Nitrosopumilaceae; genus JAPOPJ01. The sequence goes on along the minus strand of CAZIHR010000026.1, from coordinate 44,502 downwards.
ATCTACACTTCAGAACCCACAGAAGGTGAGATGCTAGATGTAACCATCAAGTTTAAAGATTCAGACGGAATGATGAAAGAACATGTCAACTATGACATTATGGTGATGCAGAACGGCGAGACTGTTCTCGGCGACGAAGGTGCACACCAACACGAGGGAAAAGGAAAACACATGACACAGTCATTGAGTTCATCTGATCCAGTAGACATTACTGTGACCTTCCAAGGTTACGGCGTAGATGATCCCAAGGAAGGCCCGGTGGGTGAGGAAGTAACATTCACAAACATTGTGCCAGAATTTGGAACAATTACGATGATGATACTGGCAGTTGCAATCATAGGTATCATTGCAGTAACTGCAAAATCAAGAGTAATTCCTAGGCTTTGAGAATTTCTCTTTTCTATTTTCTTTTTACCAATGCAATTACAGCTAGAATTATTGCAGATGATGCAATAGATAAGCCAAGTACGGCAAAGTCGTATGCCACACCTTTAGGTGTCTTAGTTAGTAGAGATCCCGACTTTATAGATGAGATATCTTGTTGGATAGACTGAATGGCATTTTTTAGTGACGATATATCTTGAGTAGAAGATGATCCGCTGGTAGGTGGAAAGTCCAACACGGTAGTACTTTCCACATCCTCTATTGGAATTTGAACATCTACTGCCACACCATTAATTTCCCCTTTCAGATCTATTGCATACGAGCCGGTCCTTGTGGGTATTACTGAAGAATAATAATATCCAATTCGAACATCAGAATTAATGTCGATATCTTTTGTTGCACCACCAAAGACGGCAACAGCATCCAAAGAATTAAACGCGTTCTTGACTCCCATAAAGGAGCCAGAAGTCATGCCGGGTTCTGCTATCTTGAAGACAAAGTCATTTCTAATACCCACTATGGGTGGTTCAATTGCCCAGCCCACCTCAATTTCATACGGCTCTACCTCCACTGTAGTATGTGCAGATGCAAAAGGGACACACACTGCACAAAACAGCATGGCACATAAAACTAGTACAAATATACTCACATATAACATCTAATTTGATGGTGTTATTATCCTTATGTAAAATGGTACAACTACCAAATACGAAAAAACGCTTTAAATTGTTAACTGTAACTTGAACAGTAAATGAAAAGACTGGTGATTATTGCTGTTCTTTTACTGTTTGTTTCTGTTCCATATGTTGCTGCACACCCATATACGATGGAAACAAATCCAAACTCGACAGTAAATGCAGCTATAGGAATCACCAAAGTTCATGTGATTTATTCAGAGCAGATAGAACTAGATTTCAGCTCACTCAAGATATTTGACAGCAATGGGAACCAGATTGACAATAAAGATACACAATACTATAAAGACGAGAAATCCTTGACTGTAAGCACGCCACCATTACAGGAGGGAATATACACTGTTGCAAGCAAGGTTCTGTCAAGGGTTGACGGGCATCTTGTGCCAGATGCGTTCGTATTTGCAGTGGGAGATATAAAATTAAATTCACAAGATTTGGTGGACAGGCAGATAAAAGATGTTATATTTTTGCCTGAAGCAGGATCAAGGTTTCTTGGACTTGTTGGGCAGACAGTGGTATTAGGTGCAGTAATTGCATCGCTGCTAATATGGGGAACACAGAACAAACAGTTAATCAGAGATGAGATGGGCAAGTTGGATTCCATATACCATGGAAGATTCATGTCAATTACTGGCGTGGGCCTTGTGCTGGTTGTAATATCAAATATAGCGATATTGGCAATTCAGGCATGGAGATTAGAATCGCATGTGTTGGATGTAATCCAGACAGCATTTGGCACCACATGGATAATGAGAATGGCAATTACGATAATACTTTTTGGAATATGGTTCTGGATGGATAGAAAAAGACAATTAACGAAAATTAATCAGATTCCGTTGCTTGTATTTTCACTTGTATTAATAGGCACGACAACTATGATGGGACATGGGGCGGCAAGCGGGGAGGTGTTTGCCACACTATTAGATTACATACACAATTTGGTTGCAGCCATATGGATAGGAGGGATAATCTTCTTTGTGTTTGCATTATTGCCCACATTTTCAAGTTTGGATAATACCAAGAAAGAAATGATGTCACTGGTAATGATTCCAAGATTTTCCATAGCATTTGTAATAGCAGTAGGTATAGTCATTATAACAGGACCTACACTAATGTGGTTTTTGGAGAGTGATGTCAGTATAATTGTAGAATCCACGTATGGCAAGCTGATAATGACAAAGATAGCAATAGCAACCATAATGGTAGGATTTGGTGGATTTTTTCAATTCAAGATTCTAAATTCAATCCAAAAGGAGACAAAGTCAAAATCGTTCTCAATATATAGAAAAATGAAGAGATCACTCAAGGTAGATGCGTCCCTTGGTGTGATTCTTTTAGGAGTGGTGGCACTTCTTGCAAATGGAACTCTGCCAGCAGGAGAGATACAAAAGGTAGATGCACAAGAGAATTTATATAAATTCACAACAACCGAATTTTCTGAAGATGCAAAATTCGATGTAGAGATAGTGCCGTTTGCCAGTGGAAACAACTCTGTCTTTGTACGGGTGAGTGATTTAGATGGAAATCAAATTTATGACTTGAGTGAGGTAAATATCAAAGTATCAAATCCACATAAAGGCATATCACCAATAGAGATCACAACACAAAGAATTGATGGTAGTGACCAACTACAGGAATTTGATGGTGAAGTAACCTTTGGATTTGCAGATGTGTGGCAAGTAGAAATTGAGGCACAAAGAACAGATAATGCAAACGAGTCAGTGTTGATGAATCTGTTTGTCAAGCCAAGACTTGCAGACATTAAAACAGAGATAATAGAGTATGATCTGCCCGATGATGCCAAGCCGCTATATCCACTATTTGATGGAAATAACTCTATCTGGATAAGTGATCCATCTGCGCCAAGACTCTGGAAATTTGAACTTGATTCAAGCAGATTTGAATCATTCTCATTTGATGGACTGACCTCAGGACTACTTACACAGGATAATGAGGGAAAGATATGGTTTACAGATTCGCCGGCAAATCAGATCGGATTCATTGAACCTGCCTCCAATGAAATTACAAAGTTAAGTTTGCCTGAACTGCAGCCTGTAATTCACAAAAACATATTGGCATTTATTCAATCAGATCTGGAGGGAAATATCTGGGTCGCGGTAACAAACAAAGATCTGCTTCTCAAATACGACCAACAGCAAAAGTCATTTGAAGAGATCAAATTGCCAGATGAAAGATCACTTCCGTTTGCACTTGCAGTAGATGATAAGGGAAAGATCTGGTTTACAGGATCTGCCACAGGAAAGATAGGATACATCAATCCAGAAAATAATGAAGTTGTAGAATTTGCGCCAGAGGAGCCGCTTGTGTCACCAGAATATCTGCTTTTTGATGATGATGGGATGGTGTGGATCTCCGAGCATGGAGGAGCAAAGATAGTAAAATTTGATCCAGTCTTTGAGGTTTTTGAGAGGATTCCTGTTCAAGATGATAAAGCATCTCCGTTTGGAATGTCATTTGATAGATTTGGAAATATCTGGATTGCGCAACATACGGTAGACAGTATGGCAGTGTATGATCCGGACAATGACACCATGGTGGATATTCCTATACCTACGGCAACATCGTTTGTCCAATTTACTACTACAGACGATAAAGGTAACGTATGGTTTGTAGAGCAGCAGGGCAACAAGCTTGCAATGGCCAACAGTGTGGAGATTTCACATGTCATATCATCAAATCAGGAACGACAAATCGATCTAAAATATACAGAGATAGCATCACCATTAATTGCAATAGGAATAGTTGCTACAGCTTTATTTTATGTAAAAGGTATCAAAGATAAAAGAAGGCTCAACGATCTGATAAGCTCACAGTAATAGGTATCATGAATCAGTTCCACAATGTCGTGGCCGGGACATGTATCTATAGCAATCAAAAATGAAACAAACTTTAAGGGTATTATCCATCAAATATTAGATAAAGTTGGGACAGCGTATACTAATGCTGTGTAGTGGCGGCCATCAATAATTTACCATATTATATTATGATGACTAAAAAGGGCAGAGATTTTTTTCAACCACACAAAAACAATAGATACGACCAGCTTTTTTGAATATAATAAAATTGTACGAACCGGTAAAAAGATGGTCCTGTTTCTTGAGAGTACCATAGTATACATCAAGAGATATAATCGAATATGCTGTAGGACAATCACCATACCATAACTAGTTATCTTGATTTTAACTGAACAATTTTCTCCATATTCTCTCATATCTTCATGGCAAACGCATGAAATTTTCACAAGTATGTCTCATAACTGGCTTGATGTACATAGATTTAGGAATATTGTCATAGCTGGGGAAAAAAGCAGTGAAACCATGAAGATAAAAGAGTCATGCCAACAACAAACAATGATTGGTCAGAGCATGTGGTTTGTTGGATACGTCAGGGCCATGATTTCGACTGCATGGTTGGGGTTGATACATGTAAAATGAGGCATCACAGAACAACCACAACCAAGTAATGCCACATGTAAAAATCTAATATATACATCGGTGTTTCTAGTGAATTATTCCATACAAATGTAATTATTTTTCATTGTTATCTGGATATAGTCTAAAAAAATGAAATAAAATCATGGTATGTTCAACATTTTTAATTATGGAGACAAGTTTAGGCTTGCATGGATCAACAAGAAACAGAGTCTGTACCATGGGTGATAATAACCGTGTTCAAGTACAATGTAAGTGCCGACGACTTGCGACGCATAACTCCCCAGATTCAGAGTCTGGTTGACGAGTGGCAGAGCCAAGGAAAGCTGATGTGGTCTGGTGCATTCAACGACAATGCAACCAGTATGGCGGTATTTGAGGGAACAAAGAAGGAGGCAGACGAGTTTTACGCCAAGTACGACAGAATATGTTCAGGCATACTGCAATACTCGATGTATAAATGGGATGCCATGCCAGTACTCTCAGTATTGTCTGGATGATGTAGTGAATAGTGTCAGTGTGTTTAAGCCAGTCAACATTCTCCTATAATGTAGAGCCAACAAACAATGCAAGTAAAAAGGCACTGACCCATCGTATTACAGCGCAAAAAAAGTCAGATAAAGGGTGGAGAGAAATGGCAAGAAAGATGGTCAAACTTTTTCACATGTATACGGACATGGCGATTGCGTGGCCAAATCCATCAAAGTCGGAAAACTGATTTAGTGTGGTGGACTATATACACATCATACAGATATGGGCCTAGCAGAAAGACTGTCACATTCAAGGATATGGGCCACGCCTTGCACCTAAAAGTATGGCACCCATAATTGCAACTGCCAGAATTACCAACATGATGCTTCCAAATTCTGGTGCCACAACAATGCTAAACTCTGTCTCCTGGCCGGAGTTTCGTATGTTCTCAAAACGTATTGTGGTGGGACCTGTTTGGTCTTCGGCAAACTCGTACGATTCAAAGTCGCCCCCAACTTGAGCTTGTCCGGAGACTCTGTGAATTTCTTGCCCGTTTTGTAGTATGACAAATGTATAATCAGAGTTGCGTAGGGGCTCCCCAGTAGAACCGTCTCGAATTGTAAAGATAAAGTTGGTCTTTTTATCGGGTTCTATTTCCAGAGGATCCCATGAAAAGTCCACCCTAAAGTCCTCACTTTTGGTAAATGCCGTTAGTGGGAATATGATATCTTCACTATGAGATAATGTAAATGACATCAAACTAGGGAGTGACTCTTGTTGGTTTTTCAGAAATCGGAGATGATCCTGCAATAACACAAAATGTACAATCCGTTCATCATCTTCCGTATAGTCATCTATAGTAACTGAAGCTCTGAATAAATCAATTCCATTTACTTGGCCTTCATACCCTAGATGGAGGAACTCTTCAAACTCTTTGGGAAAATGAACCTCTACATGAACTACTGGGATGTGGGACATTCTCTTTTCACTCCAATCAAACGGCATATCAAAGGTGAGCTGTTTTTGTACAGAATCATACTCAAAGTTAGATATCTTATCAAAGTATGATTTTACTCGGAATTTCACATCGGAGCCTTTAGAGTCATCTTGAAAAAATTCCAAAGTATCAACCAACGTCAGATCTGCATAATAAATCTCAGAATCTAATATGTTTGTCTGCTCATCAATAGTTTTGATCTCTATTTCAAAGGTGTACAGGCCACCAGAATCAAATACGGGTCCCGTAATCTCGAGGGGAGAATACTCGTCTCCATACCATGCGTTCAGGGGACCGATTTGTTGACCATATATCTGAACTTCACCTACATCATTTGGCTTTGTGGTGATAGTCAGTATACCATTTGCTGCAAAGAAATGATCTCGGAATACTTCTATATCAGCATAGTACACGCCAATTAGATAGGTGATGTTTTTTACAGTTTGGCCGGTATCCTCGTATGTAGCAGTTACTGTAAGCTGTTTTTCATTATCTTCAAAATATGTAGGAAGCTCTACATCAATGCTGAGCTCTTTTTCCTGCAAATAGATGGACCTAATTGTATCTACTCCAGATCCGTGGCCATATACATCACTTGTAGACAATAATACCAAAGGTATAGTTACAAACATTCCAAACAATATGACATTCAATATATGTAATTATACAATGGGCTATTTTACTGTCATCAATTCTCTGGCACGTAAAATCAATCGATCCATAGTATCGGCCTCCAAGATGGGCTGTAGTTCATCTGGCTCTTTTGCACCCAACGCAGACAGCGAGTAAATGTAGTCGACTGTGGGAATCTCAGTAGCTAAATAGTACTGTTTCAACATATGATCCAACGAGTGCGGTTCTATTACACGGGGAAGTGCCAGTGTGATAATTTTGTTTTTCCACATATCAACAAGCTCCTCCCACTGCCGTATAGATACATGCTCATCAATTTCTGGTATTAGCTCAACTTCGGCACGGATGTACATCTTTTCCCCGACACCCATATCCTCGTTTAGTTTAGAGATGGTGTGGTGTCCTTGTATGGTGTAAGGATCATAGTCGGGTGGCTGCTCAAGTGAGGGCGGAATAATTTTGTTGATCTTGAATTTGCTTCTTCCTACTGTCTCAAGATGTAGTTGAAGGCCAGCTAGATCTATATCTTTACATTGAGTTATCTTGGCAATGGTACCTATCGATTTTGGTGCATTCCATCCACCTACAGATATATCAGAATCCACAAGACAAGCTCCAAACTGGCCGTCGCCGACCATACAATCATCTACCAGTTGCTTGTATCTGGGTTCAAAGACCCGTAGTGGGAGTTCTTGGCGGGGGAACAGCACTAGATCCAGTGGAAAGATGGGAAGAGTCTTGGCAGTCAATTTAGCATACAGTGGGAATTCGTCCGGATATATGGAATTCGAAGGAGCATTTAGAATCCTGTTTCATTAAGTAGTAAACCAAGTAATGCGGCACGGGTGTACATTCCGTATTCGGCCTGCTTAAAATATTTTGCATTTTTGGTGTGATCAACATCAGCAGATATTTCATCAATTCTGGGCAGCGGATGTAAAATTATGGAATCACTTTTCATCTTCTTGATCATGTTCAGTCCCACCACATAGCTTCCTCTCACCTTGAGGTACTCTTCTTCATCTGGGAACCGTTCCTTCTGAATTCGTGTCACATAAAGCACATCAAGTTCATCTATACGGTCTTCAAGATTCGTAGATTCAGAAAAAGAAAGTTGTTTTTTTATTTCATATACAGAATCAGAACGAATCCGCAATGATTCAGGGGAAATTAGTTGTACGTCAACATCATAGTTACCAAGGCCATACAATAAAGAGTAGACAGTTCTTCCGTACTTTAGATCACCCACTATGCCGATCTTCAGTCCGTCAATCTTTTTCTTCTCCCGTCTTATGGTAAATAGATCTTGAATAGCTTGGGTGGGGTGTTCCTCAGTTCCACTTCCGCCATTAATTACGGGTTTGGATGATATTTCGGCGGCGAATCTGCTAGATCCATCTAAAGGATGACGCAGTACCAGTACATCAGAATAAATGGACATCATGCGAACCGTATCTGCAAGACTCTCACCCTTCTGGGTGGAAGATGATGCTGTATCTGATATTCCTAAAGAGGTGCCACCTACAGATGCCATTGCCGAGTCAAAGCTTAGACGGGTCCTGGTGCTCGGCTCATAAAAAAGGTATCCGAGCGTATGTTCCCTACAGATAGCTTGTCTAGCAGTAGGTTCCATCTTTATGATTTTGTCTGTAAAATCAAATATTGTTTCAAGCTGCTGTCTTGTGAGATCCTTGATAGATATGATGTCTTTCTGGTAGAACTCGTTCACTCTCAATGATATATACGGGTGGTTATACAAATATTCTGATGGAACAGTCAGAACTGCTTGTGCGGCGCATCAAAGAAGGCACAGTAATAGATCATATTGATGAGGGAAGAGGACTACAAGTTCTAGGAGCGCTCGGAATAGATAATGGGGATGGAAGTCTCATCACCATTGCGTTGAACGTGCCTAGTGGAAAGTTCAAGAAAAAAGACATCATAAAGGTGGAAAACAGGTTCCTGAAAGGGGATGACACAAACAAGCTTGCAATAATTGCGCCCAAAGCCACAATCAACATCATCAAAGATTATAAACTGCTTGAGAAGCGAAGGGTATCACTACCAAATGAGATAGACCGTATATTCAGATGCTCGAATCCAGACTGTATAACAAACAGCAACGAGCACATAGAGTCAATAATGGATGTAATAGACATCAATGGAAGGGTACTCAAATGTAGGTATTGTTCCAGAATACTAGATGTAAATCAGCTCAAATACAACTAGATATCAAATGTAGTTACTGTCCTAGTATGATAAACATCATAACTATACCATAGATTGCTATTGATTCGACCATGCCGATGAAAATGAACACTTTGGATTGCAAAGCTGGATTCTCGCTTATTACTGCCAGTCCTGCAGAACCGACATAACCTAGGCCGATTCCAGCACCTCCAGCTGCTACGCCGAATGCAATTCCTGCGCCAAGTAATTTGGAACCGTCACTCATTCCACCGGATGTATCTTGGGCATATGCTATTTCAGTTGCACCTGCAACAAGAAATGCAAGTGCCGTAAATGACAACAATAAAACAAGTGGTTTCATCTGTTTATTGCCCTAATAACTCCATATTTAAATCATGACTCAGCGAACAGCTAAATTTTGTCAAGCGTTTTCTTTTTGAAAGATTGAAGATCGTCATTTATTGACTGGATAAAATTCTGGTGCTCTTTGTCCAATTCTTTTTTTGAATTATTGAGGAGATTCTTGAGTTCGTCTTTGGGCATTATTTTCTACTCTCCATTGCAGCTTTGAGTTTTTTTAACTTTGCGAATTCTTCACGTTCCCTTTCTTCAAGAGTAGCAAGAATGAATCTGATTCGTTGTTGGTATTGTGGTATGATTACATTTTCAAGTGCGTTGAGCAACTTTTGTGTCTTTTCAAGTGCCTTGGCAAGACTAAATATAGAGTTCTCATATTCGGCCGCCTTGCATATTTTTGGAAGTAGTTCTTTGATCTGTTTTGCTGCTCTGTCTATGGACGAGTTCGTGTCGGCAAATCCATACGGCATTGATTTGGTATCTTTTTCGGTTACTTGGAGTGCGGGGATCTTTACATCTACTACTCTTCTTACACTTACATCTACCTCCATTACCGGTGGTGTGGATTCAGCAACTGAATCTACTTTATCTGTGCCCAATGCCAGATATGCCTCATTTACCGACTTGTAGATATCATCAAGTGGTGTCCATATTCCACCTCTGGCCTTTGATGCCTCTGCAATCATCTCTTCAATATTTTTCAGGAGAACTTTGCGTTTGTCATCTAAAATTTTCTGAACCATCGTAGCGACTTGGCTGGAACGCTTGTATTTGAGAAGTTCGATTTTAGTTGCAGCTACATTTTGGCCAAACGACATTTTACTATTCCTGATAAAATTGTTCCACGTATTTGTCTTTGATCTTGGTCAATTCGTTCTTGGGAAGCTGTGACACAACCTTCCACAGTATACTCAAAGTCTCATCAAGGGTTCGATTTTCATCAGTTGCCTGGGTAAGAAATTCCTTCTCAAACACATCACCTACATTCATATATTTGAGATCAATTTCAGTCAGCCCTGCCTTTCCGACAATTCCTGCTAGTGCCCGCACTTCTTGGGCCCTAGAATATGCATCATAATTCTGATTAGATATTTCACCGTGATCTTCTCGGGTACGGTCCTTGCCTATTCCATCTTTCATGAGTCTGCTAAGGCTCATCAAGATGTTGACTGGTGGATAGACTCCCTGCCTGAATAGATCTCTGCCAAGTACAATCTGTCCCTCGGTGATGTATCCAGTAAGATCGGGAATTGGGTGAGTGATATCATCAGATGGCATAGACAGAATTGGAACTTGGGTCACGCTTCCTTTCTTTCCGTTGAGTTTTCCTGCTCTCTCATAAATGGTAGACAAATCAGTATACAGGTAACCAGGATAGCCCTTTCTTCCAGGGACCTCTTCCCGTGCTGCGCTGATCTCTCGTAATGCCTCTGCATAATTTGTCATGTCAGTCAGTATCACAAGTACGTGCATTCCAAGTTCAAATGCAAGGTATTCTGCAACAGTTAACGCTACACGAGGGGTGATAATTCTCTCAATTGCAGGATCATCGGCCAAATTAAGAAACAACACGCTCCTCTTTAATGCTCCTGATTCTTCCAGACTACGCCTAAAATATTCTGCTTCACTGTACTGGACACCGATTGCAGCAAAGACGACGGCAAACTCATCTTGGGTACCAATTACACTTGCTTGTCTTGCAATCTGTGCTGCAAGCAAATTATGTGACATGCCAGAGCCTGAAAATATTGGTAGCTTTTGGCCACGTACCAGAGTAATCATACCATCAATTACGGAGACACCAGTCTGGATGAAATCTTTTGGATATTCGCGCTGCTCTGGATTCATCGGTTCACCGTTGATATCAATGAATTTATCAGCAATTGGGTCCGGCAGTCCATCCTTTGGTCTGCCCAGTCCATCAAAGACCCTACCTAGTACCTCTCGAGATACTGGCATCTCCATGACTTTGCCTACAAATTTTGCGTTTGTGCCTGATACAGATAGTCCAGTTGTTCCCTCAAATACTTGGACGATGGCCTTTCCGTTTCCCACTTCGAGAACTTTGCCCAACCTATGCTCGCCGTCTTGTGTTTCAACTTCAACCAGCTCATCAAATGCTGCATTTTCTACATCATCAACTATTACTAGTGGACCCTTGATCTCTGCAATCTTGCTGTACTGGACACCGCCGTCTGCTGTCAATTTGTAATTTTCACTCCAGTGACTGATTTGAATTGTTCTTGCATCTGATTTTCCATCTTGTCAAGCTCTGGCACTGCGTCATCTTTGATATCCATTCTTGCCTTGAGCATGGAACCAATTATAGACATGGCACGAATGTCAGCCAATGATGCACCTTCCTTTAGTGCCTGTTGGCCTTGTTGATAAAACTGAACCATCAGCTTGAGGAGTTTGTATTGTTTTTTGGGACTACAGTATGTATCTACATCATCAAATGAATTCTGTTGTAATAGTCCGATTTTGATCATTCTTGCAACCTCAAGAATCAATTTCTCTTCATCCGGGAGTGCCTCTGGCCCCAAAAGTCGGACGATTTCTTTGAGTGTATCTTCCCGTTGTAAGATTCCATATGCTTCGCTTCGCAGGCTTAGCCAGTTGTCACTTATATTTTCGCCCCACCATTTTGCAATGTCTGCAAGATAGCCAGAGTAACTGTTCATCCAGTTAATGGATGGATAGTGTCTAGAGTAGGCAAGTTTGGCATCCAATGCCCAAAAGGTCTTGATGAATCGCATCGTGTGTGTTGTGACTGGTTCTGTAAAGTCACCGCCTGAAGGAGATACGGCACCCACCAATGTTACCGAACCGTCACGATCAGGACTTCCCGCCGCCCTGACACGTCCTGCTCGTTCATAGAATTCTGCTAGTCTTGAGGCAAGATAAGAAGGATATCCCTCCTCTGCAGGCATCTCCTCCAATCTTCCACTCATCTCTCTGAGGGCCTCGGCCCACCTGCTTGTAGAGTCTGCCACCAAAACGACATCTTTGCCCATATCACGATAATACTCTGCAATTGTTACGCCTGTGTAGATACTTGCTTCTCTGGCCGCCACGGGCATATTACTTGTATTTGCAACAAGAACTGTCCGGTCCATTAGCGGCTTGCCACTACGTGGATCTTTGAGGTGTGGAAATTCGACTAGAACTTCGGTCATCTCGTTGCCACGCTCGCCGCAGCCGATGTATACTACTACCTGAGAATCAGCCCATTTAGCAATCTGGTGTAAGGTTACCGTCTTGCCTGTTCCAAATGCGCCTGGAATGGATCCGGTGCCCCCCTTGGCAATAGGAAAGAAAGTATCAATGACACGCTGACCGGTAAGGAGTGGGACAGTAGGATCATAACGATTCTTGTAGGGGCGTGGTTTTCGTACGGGCCACTTGTGATACATCTTCAAGGGGGTCGTTTGGCCGCCAACTTCGGTGGTTGCAATTTCTGTCTCTAAATTATAGTCGCCTTCAGATACAATGTTGACTATTTTGCCGCCAGGATGATCAGGTGGAACCATAATGGAATGATCTATAAGATCTGTCTCTTTGACGGTTCCAATTACATTTCCTGGTGCTACTTGGTCACCACTATTGACGGTAGGTACAAAGTGGTATTTTTTTGTCATATCTACAGGAGTTGTTGTAATGCCTCTGCTAATATAAGAGCCAGAAGCTTTTGAGAGTTCTTTTAGTGGTCGTTGTATTCCATCATAGAGCTGTCCTATAATTCCAGGTCCCAGCAATACACTAAGAGGGTTCCCCGTACCGATTACAGGTTCACCAGGTTTGAGTCCACTGGTGGATTCGTAAACTTGAATAAATGCGACATCGCCGGTTAGTCGAATTACTTCGCCGATCAATTTAGAGTCACCCACAACTACAGTCTCGTACATTTTTGCATCAGACATGCCATCTGCCTTGACTGCAGGTCCGCTGACCCAAACTATTCTGCCCTGAGCTGCCATCTGGTTACCTGACTCCGAATATGGTTGCAATTTCTTTCCTTATTAAAGGCTTCAAACGTTTAATTCGAGCATCAAGGGTGTTATCAAATTTCATCGTGCCGTCTTTGGATTGTACTATAACACCACCAATACAGTCAATTGTCTCATCAGATATTTCTGCATCTTGAAATTGAGATATGGTAGATTGTATCATATTTCGATCCTTGGAGTTTGTAAATACGATAACTTGGGTCGTACCCAAACGCTCAACAGATTCATCCAGTAATGCCTTAACAAGACCAGCATAGTCATTGTTCCTATCAGTATTTGCAATCTGTGCCAATGCCTTAACAAAGACATCATCAACTGCTTGTTCTAAAGCACGAAGCTGCTTATTTCTGGCATCAAGATCAGAGCTGCCAATAATTTGTTTCTTAATTTTGTCGGCCTCCTTTATACCATCAGAGATGATTTTGTCGTATTCCTGCTCCAGCACAAGTAATGAATCATCGATTTTACGTAAAGATGCAGAATGTGATTTTTCAAGGTTTGACAGGATCTCGTTGCCGGTCTTGTCAAGGATTTTATCAATAGCTTGTTCTAATGAATTGGAGCCCAATAGTGAGCCGTCAATTAATAATAGATTTTAATGTTTGGAGTGTTAAACTGAAAGATCATCGATTTTAGAGATTTTGAGGGACATTAAGCTTGAAAGCACGTGTCTAGACACGGATGTGCATAAAGACACAGTATGGTGGTAGTTTCCAGTACCAGATGTCTATCTATGAACATACAATATCAGAATCATTGAGTATGAGATATATCAGCACCATATCTACACACAAGCACAATACGCAAATGGCAACTAGATATAATCTGGGAAAGATAATTCCAATGTAAATTATCTGGGTCACAATGTAATTGAACTTAGAAAGATATTATAATGCAGTACCTAACGTTGGAGTTGTGGCAGTAGCAGAGCTTGTAGTTGGTAGTGTCATACTGCCAAGAACAGAATCTCCAAAAGCAATTTCTCGCCTTGCAGAGTTTGAATGGTTTCACAAGATAGATATGGAAAATGAGACACAGACTCCTGAAATTGACGATTTGTTACTACGGGCCCAGAAATCACACCAATTCACTGAAGAGATCATCAGAGGTTTAAACATACCACTGCGGGTCGGGATCATGGAGATTCTCTTCAAAGGTACTGTATTCAAGAGAAAAAAATACGAGCTTGATGAAATTGAAGATATGATAGCAGATACGGAGAACGTTCCAGAACAGATTACAAAGGCAGCCAAGATGCTTGAAGAGAAAGCCAACACAAATCATTCTCTTGAAGAGTTCAAGACACTAAAAGATACAATACAAATTGCAAGTAAACTGAAAATTGATCTGAGTAATTTTGGATTGACGGATCATTTTTATTCAGACTTGTTTGTCATAAATTCTACAGATTACAATGAGATAGTACGATCATTGGATGGTATACCTATTTTCAAGTACGAGTTGGAATCCAAGGAAAAGTCAGCAGTAATTATAATAGCTGGTGCCGACGAATCTGAGAAGATTCTCAAAGTAATGCGAGCCATGAATTCAAATCATTTTAGCATTCCAAGTGGATTTCCACAAGTTCCAAGTGAAGCATATGCATTAGCAGACTCTAAGGTAAAAGAGCTAGAAAAAAAACACAAAGAACTCTCAAAGAAGCTTGCCAACATATCAAAGAAGATTCGTGGCCAGATTCTATCAATACATGAAAATGCATTTGTGGCAAAAGAAGTACTAGAGACTCTCCGCAAGCCGGGAGGTACAAAGAATTTTGCAGTAATTCAAGGGTACATTCCCAAGAAAATGGAGAAAAAATTCAAGCAGGTAACAGAAGACTGGACATCAGTTACAGAGAAAGTCAAGCCAGACGCGACTCTGCCGGTACATTTGGACAACCCCCGATGGGTCAAGACATTTGAAGTTATTACTGACAGTCAAGGGATTCCCACCAAGGGGGAGTTTGATCCTACGTGGATGATATCTCTAATGTGGCCCATCTTTTATGGACTGATGTTTGCAGATGTGGGACATGGATTGTTACTCATGGGATTGGGACTCTTGTTCAAATTCAAGGGACAGGGAAAGCTTTCAAGATGGGGCATGATGCTTGCTATATCTGGTGCCGCAGGCGCGATTGCAGGTGTGTTTCAAGGCGAGATATTTGGTTTCCATCTGGATCACTTTGCAGGCTTTGAGGTTTTATTGCACGAAGGTGGTCCTCTACATTCAATAGAATGGCTGATTGGTGCCATCACCGTGGCTGAGCTGACATTTGACCAGGTAATTATGATTCTCAAGGTGTCTATATTTCTTGGAGTCATACATCTAGGATGGGCATTTCTCTTGCGCATCTATAACTATTGGAGAACAGGCGACAAAGATACGATGATCTTTGAGGCCATTCCCAATTTGTTCATGTGGCTTGGAGTATTTGGTGTCATGATGGGTGCAATAGGTTCCGGATACGATGTAATGAACATGTATTCACGAATACATACAGAGGCAGTACCATGGGTGACAGTACTATTAGGAGAATGGGCAGTAGTATGGATAGTAGTAAGAATTTCCATAATAGTTGTAATTGCGTCGATGATCATGATGATTATAGGCGGTATAAGGCACAACAAGAAACACCCAGAGGCAGGAGGAGACATGATAAGTGTGGTAATTGAAGTTCTGTTGGGAAAGACCATCGAATGCCTAGCTCATACGATCAGCTATGCTAGGATCGGAATAATGTTATTGGTACATGCGGCTCTACTACTTACAGTCAACAAGGCATATGCATCAATGGGCGGGCTAGATTCGCCGAGTGCATTGGTGCTGATCGTTGGTGGTCAGATCGGAATAATGCTGATTGAGGGGCTGATTGTATATATACAGTCTCTCAGACTCCACCTATACGAATTCTTTACCAAATGGTATAGTGGAGGCTCCCAACCATTCAGACAGTTAGTTCCCGAAATGGTCTACAACACTTTTTCGTGGAAAAGCAAAAAGTAAGATAGGATTTCTATTCACATCAGTATTTGTTTTAATTAGCAATAAATCTCTTGATCGCGTTTTTTGCTAAATTGCCATATGAATTATAAGATGATATTGTGATTGTAAAAGCTCAGCCATATTCAACTTTATGTGTAGGGTGTAAATATTGGGCAAGCTAGATTTTTTTTTCAGTTGATTACACACAAGATACCATGTTTCGCTGGGATTTTTATATGTCAATATACTAATCAGCTATGAATAAAAGATGATTTCAAAAGAATTTGTTGTTACAATGATTCCAGCTGTAATTATGCTCGGATTTGCCATTTTTGGAGCAATCAACATCAGTTCATAGATTTCCCACAAGATACTCGAAGAATTTTGTAGACGTAAAACGAAACTGTAAACGATCCATCTATTTTGCAATTGGAAGATCCATATTATTCCCCCACTCGCCCCATGAACCCAGATATACCTTGACATTGTCAAATCTTAACGTCTTCAAAGCTAGAAACGTGTTGGCTGCCCTATATCCACCATGACAGTATGTAATGATTTCAGCGTCTTTGGGCATCTCATATATTTTGGAGAGGTCATCGTAACTCTTGAGAGTTCCATCCTCGTTGATGTTGTAGTTCCAGTCTATATTGATGGAATTAGGTATATGACCGGATCTTGCAGCGCGAATCAGATTGCCTGCATATTCTTCAGGGGAGCGAGCATCAATAATTGTAGCATCATCTAAATGATCTTGCAGGTATTCAAATCCAGTTATCACTTTCGAATCAATCGGACCTGAAAATTTAGAAGGTTTGAAACCATTAGACTTTATCTCCAGTGGAAGATTCTCCTGTTGCCACTTTGTGATTCCTCCATCCAGCATCACCGCATTATAATGTGAGAAATAAAGTAGCAACCACACACCCCGTGCTGCAAGCATTCCAGAGACAGAATCATAAAAGATGACTTTGTTTTCTGGAGACACGCCAAGAAAAGACAACAATGCTCTGGACTGATTGTTGAAATTTTCAATGCCATATCTCGTGGTATCAATCCAATGAAAAGCAAACAAATCGAGGTGTACTGCCCCGGGTATGTGGCCTTTGGTATATTCCCCAAATGAACGCGTGTCCACCAAGATGATGTGTGGATCATCTAGTATGGAGACCAGTTTGGTAGTTGAGATCAGCATAGCTGATGTATGAGCAACCAAATCTAAATTGGTTTGGATTAAATAAGAAAAAAGGGGGAAGTTGTTCTATTCGTTGACGTATGCTCTTTCGCCATGCTGTGCTAGATCGAGGCCGATCTCCTCTTCCTTAGGAGTGACTCTGATTCCGCCAGGCCATACTGCATCCATCACCTTAAGAATTACAATCGTGACACCAAAGGCATAGCCTATGGAGATTGCAGCTCCTATGATGCTGATTGCTTGCTGTTCCATTCCTTCAGCAGTACCAGTCCATGCGCCAATACCGTCACCGGTATCCCATACGTGTGGACTAGCTAGCGTACCAGTCAAGATTGCGCCTGTAAAACCACCCATTCCATGTACTCCCCATACATCCAATGCGTCATCCCACTTTCTGGCGTTTTTGAGTGCTACGCTGGCATAGCAGATCGTACCTGCAGCAATACCGATTATAATTGCAGCCATTGGACCGACCCAGCCTGATGCGGGAGTGATTGCTACCAAACCTGCTACTGCACCTGTTGCGGCTCCAACAATGCTTGGTTTACCTGTATGTGCCCAAGACATGAGAACCCACGTAAGTACAGCCATTCCAGTAGCTGTGTTTGTGACAGTCCATGCGCTGACGGTAATGCCGTCTACCATTACTTCGCTTCCTGCATTGAAACCAAACCAACCAAACCACAAAATGGATGCGCCAAGTACGACCATTGGAACGTTGTGTGGTTCCATTGGTACCTTGCCAAATCCAAGTCTGCGACCAAGGATTAAGGCTCCTGCCAATGCAGAGAATCCTGAAGAAATGTGTACTACAGTACCACCAGCAAAGTCCAATGCAAATGTAGGCGACAGATTTGGATCAAGATCTAATGAACCTCCTCCAATGTAGCCTCCACCCCAGACCCAGTGTGCAATAGGGTCATAGACGAAGGTGCCCCACAAGAGTACGAATATGATCAATGCGCTAAACTTTATTCTGTCAATTAATCCACCAATGATTAATGCTGGTGTGATAATTGCGAACGTAGCTTGGAACATTGCGAACAGTTGGTGTGGCACTGTACCTGGCCATCCTTGACTACAGACATCTGCATCCACAAATGCATTCATTTGATAGGCAGCCGACCATGTGTCTCCACACGGACCCACTTCACCTAGTGGTGCATAGTGCGATACCTGATTGAATCCAACATACTCAAGACTTCCCATGAACATGTTTGCTTCGTTGTCAATTGGACCAAATGCTAGTGAGTATCCCCACAGAATCCATTGTACTGACATCAGACCCATCACAATAAGGGTCATGCCAAGTACATTGACTACATTCTTTGATCTTGCTAGACCACCATAAAAGAATGCAACACCTGGAGTCATGAAGAGTACCAATGTTGAAGCTGTAAGCATCCATGCTGTATCACCTGTATCGATCATACAAGGCAGCATGCCGCCGTCGCCGTCATCGTACCAACATTCGTTTGGGTTGCCAGTGTATATTCCACTGGTACCTTTAACATATCCGTCCATTCCATCATCAACACTCTGTGCATATGCTTGTGACATAGCACCTGTTGCTGTAATGGCTACTGCGGTCACAAGTAATAGAGCATACTTGTGATTCCTAGAATTCATTAAGCTTGTCAAAGTTGGAAATTATTTAAGGATTGAAGATATAGTATTTATTATCAATGTAAATTAATATATTTTAGAGTATTCTGATAGTATTATAAAAATTGAAAATTAGATTACAGGTGATAATATGAGTAAAAATACCGCTACCAAGTTGGCAATCTTTAACACATTCAAGACAAAGGGCGGTTTGACGGGGGAAGCAAACAGGCAACGCTCAATCATACTAATACTTGCAGGCAGTGGCAATCCCACAGAGAAGACAAGAACAGGAATCTCCCAAACTATTGCAAAAGAGCACAATATTGCATGGAAGAATATCTATTCGGGAATATTTCGGGATCTGGACGAGGTACTCATACCCATGGGAATGGTTGAAGAGCATGGGAGACTACCTCTAAGAAGGGGGCCCAAGGCACTACAGGAGAAGGGGATTCCATATTATCATCTGACAAGGGAGGGAAATCTAGTTGCTCTGGCAATAAATGGGGCAGACGGTCAGCATAGTTTGCTGGATCAGTTTTTTGCAGTGTCAGAACCTGAAGAGAGTGAGATCAAAATGGCAATAACCAAACTACAAAAGTCTAGTCCTCATTTCACATACTCAATCTTTCAAAAGTATGTCAAGGCATTCTGTGATGGCAAATTTAAGGAGCTGCTGCCAATAAACATGGCAAAATTTGAAAAAATTTCCGACGAGTCGCTGATTGCCCAAAGAGAAACTCTTGAAGCGTTTATGAATTTGCCAGAACGAGATAGGCAAAAGATATTGAGTGTGCTAAATAGGATTACCATACAAGACAATGATGCACAGGAGAATAATCCCGACACATAGACTTGTGGTGTGAGGTAATCTTGCGCGTAAATTTTGTCTTTGTTGCATAAAAATTTCGTACATTGTCAAGTCATCTCTTAGTCAAATTTATCCAACATGTACAGAAAATTCGATCAATATCTTGATTGTACCACGTTTAATTCCAATACAGTATGGTAGATTCAGAGACCATCATCCTACGCAGGGAGCTTGCAAGGATGCATAAAATTCTAGACACCATACAAAAGAAAGTGTGAGCTGGAGAAAGAAAATGAAGAAAGAAATTGCTAGAATGCAAGCAAGACTCGCACTTTATGAGAGCCTCAACATGCCCACATCCAGACCATCACTATACAATGTGGAACGCAAAAAGTTCAGATAAAGGCGCGGTGAGGATCCAAGCGGAAATCCTAGTTATAAGGCAAGAAGTAAAAAGCGCGGCCCACCCAAAGGACACATGAGGGTGTCACATTCCTACCACCACACAACACTATCCACTTGATTGTACCACATGCACGTGTGATGGCGCGCTGATGATGCTAAAGCCTGCAAGTAAACTGGTAAACGATTTTGATGAATGTTGGAGGATGGGCACTGTCAATGCCATAATTCAAAAGGCAAAGTGTAGCAAATGCAGTAAAATAGTATCAGCAGATGTGCCATTTCTTGTAGGAACATCACTTGGACCAGTTGCATGTGCTTTCATCATGGAATTATGTAGTGCTAATGATGACAAGGAGATTGTGCGATTATTTCACTCATTGCATGGCTTTCAGATAGCTCCCAATACAGTCACTCAAGCGCGCTGTGCAGCATCCATATCTATGGAGGGACAGATTCAATTTTTAGCCAAAAAAAATCAGCTCACCGCCGTGGGTGCAGATAGATGAGGCCAAATACAGGCGTGGTGATGGACGCGGGAGATGCATTTAGGTTGCACATACCTTGATGGCAGTATATGTTAAATTCACAGCAAAAAGAGATGCTGCAAACCTTGATGTACATTTTGGATGACTTGAAGGCAAGACAGCAGTATGTGATGGATACAAAGGATATCATGCATTCTTTGGTGATATACAAAGATGTTGGAGACATTTACTTGCAGATGCAGAAAAGCTTGTTGTAAAAAACGGCGGCTCGTATGAAAATCTATATGACGAGTTACTGTCATTTTACCGTCAGATAAAAAATATGAAGACACGTGGCATCACTCACCTGCATGAATATCACACATCAAATTAACAAAATAATTTTCTCATATGAAAGTTCAAATGTCGCCACCACACTACTAAACGCAATACCCCACATGTTCACATTTCTTGCATATCTGGGAATGCCTCCACATAACAACGATACAGAATGCATCATATGTGATGGCATAATACCACAACGCAACGCGCGTCACAAGACAGTTACCATACAAGGAAGACATGTCCAAATTATTCAGATTGACTGCCCGCAAACAGGGCACATCAGTTGCAAGAGCAACTCTTGAATTTATACTGAACCAAAACTGGGACATCTTCAATAGGGCAGATGATATGCCATTCTCACTTGTAAATTCAGACGGCACCAAATATAACATATTTGATGGTCTTGGTCCGCCAATGCCCCAAATAGCGCGACAGCACCAGACGATTATCACATAGAGTCATTAAGACGTGGGATCCGTCTGGAGTCAAATGATACAGCTCTAACCCATAATTTAATGTCCAATATCGTGGCATGTATTATTCGAGTCAGATGAGTTTGATAAATTAAGGAGAACCTGAGATTGAACACTATTGAGTAACAATTTTAATACAGAGGTGACATATTATTTAAAGTGAAATTACATTTTCTGGTGTTAATAGCAGCTGCTACAGCTTTGATTATGGGGGGGACAGGGAATCAGCACAATGACGCGATGGCAAGTCATGACAAATATGTACCTGATCCTCCAAGTAGCCTCAAAGCAGTACCCGGTAACAATCAAGTAATCCTCTCTTGGAGTGCACCCGACGATGAAGGCATCGATCCCACAGAATACTATACCATATTTTACAGGATAAAATCAAGTGATGGATCTACATCACAGTGGCATCAAGCTAATAATAGCTCCGGAACTACAACTACAGTTACGGGACTGACAAATGGTACAAATTATGTGTTCAGAGTTGCTGCGGTAAATGCTGATGGCCGCGGGCCTTGGGCCATTACATCAGCTATGCCAGGGATTCCTAGTGCCCCAACTGTCAGTGTTATTGGTACCGGAGCAGGTCAAGTCACACTATCTTGGACTGTTCCAGATAGTGGCGGATCTGCAATATCAGACTATATCATACAGTATAGAAGAGGATCAAACTCGTTTACCACATTCAATGACGGCAAAAGTGTATTGACCACAGTAACTGTAACTGGTTTGGCAGACAATGTAAAATATGACTTTAGAGTGCTTGCAAGAAATCAAGCAAATGAAGGAGAGTGGTCTAAACTAGCATCAGCTACGACACCGATAATTCCAAGTGCACCAAGAGAGCTTACTGCCACACCAGAGAATAGGCAGGTGACACTCACTTGGAAGGATCCTGCAAATAATGGAAATTCTGCAATTACAGACTATATAGTACAATACAGAAAGGGAACTGAAAAATTTAAGATATTCGATGATGGCACAGGCACAGATAGCACCGCCACGATTACAGATCTAGATAATGGTATAACCTATAGCGTTAGAGTGGCAGCAGTCAACAACGAAGGTCGCGGACACTGGTCCACTTTGGTTTCTGCCACACTACAGGTGACTCCGCCTAGTGCCCCAACTAACCTTACAGCAATATCAAAGCACACCACCATAATACTCTCTTGGAACGCCCCCTACAATGGTGGTTCGGCTATCACTGACTATATCATCCAATATAGAAAGGGAGATGACGAATTTAAGACGTTTAAGGATAACACAAGCACAAAGACATCGGTCACTGTAACTGGTTTGACAAATGATGTATCTTACGACTTTCGTGTGGCTGCAAAGAACAAAATGAACACTGGAGCTTGGTCTAGCACGTTTTCTGCCACACCACAGATGACTCCTCCAGATGCCCCAACTGATCTGTTGACCACATCAGGTAACAAGGAAGTGACAGTCCGATGGACGGCACCATCAGACAATGGTGGTTCGGCTATCACTGACTATATCATCCAATATAGAATAAATGGAAATGATGAATTTAAGACATACAATGATCATGTATGGAATGGCACGGTATCAGCAGTGAAAAACTTGACTAATGGGACAACATACGACTTTAGGGTAGCGGCCAAAAATAATGTTGGTACGGGGCCTTGGTCCGGTATTGTTTCTGACACACCAGCTCCTCCGCCACCGCCTGGTGACGGCCAGCCACCGCCATTTGACTGTCTGCCATTCTGCGACTGATTGCCGCACCTCCTAGTGTCGGCCAGCTACTGCCATTTGAACCATAATTGCTATGCAGAACTTGGCCACACAAAGCCAACAATGGCATATTGCTGGAAAAACAGAGTATTCAGTATTGTAGACATGTTTACATCCACACTGTGAGAATCCCTATTTGCAGATAACGATCCAATATCGTTTTGAGTGATGACTCCTAGTAGTTCAACTTGTTTGTGGCTGTGATCATTCGCATTTGTATCACAGTACGGCCCAGATGGTGAAAGTACTACTAACCACATGATACTCGATGCCAAACATTAAAATCAACTACACATTCAGGCATGATAATATGAGTAGCAGAGTATATGCTTCTGTAAAGTCATACAGCAGGAGGGGCAAGCTGTTACAAAAAACGGATTTTCAAATGCTGGCAGAATCAAGAGATCTAGAAGAGCTCATGACGAGAATAAAAAATACATCCTATGCAGATGCAGTATCAGACATCCAGAAACCATTCACGTCACAACGTATTGAATCAGCATTGAGATCAAGACTGGCAGACATACATTATTCCATTACAAAGACTGCAGGTGACTCTAGTGTCTTTAAGGCATACTATATGAAATTCATTGTATCGAATTTGAAGATAGTACTCAAAGGCAAGATACTAGGTAAATCCCATGAGGAGATAGAACCACATGTCAATCTTCATGCCGAAGAGCTCATAAAACAGAGAGATGTGGTAATAAAGGCACTTGCCGCCAAAGATCTAGAAGAGGCGGTGGCAAGCCTGAACTCTGCTGGATTTGGGGACGAGATTGCAAAGGCAGCAGCATTATACAGCGAAAAGAAGAACATGCAGATATTTGATGTATATTTTGATAAAATTTTGTACCAGCATCTTGGCAACGCGAGAAAAAACAGCAAAGATAGGGATGCAGGCAAGCTGATTGGACTAGAAATTGACTTTTACAATATACTAAGTGTAATTAGGGGAAAATTCTGGGGATTAGATGAGCAACAGATCGAGGATCTGATTATACCTGATGCATCGGCAACTCCCAAAGAATTACTAGAAAAAATGATTGCATCAGCATCAGTAAGAGACGCATTTACTGAGCTGTCAGGTAGTAAATACAAGGAATTGGTACCACAAGTAGAAAACGAGTTGGATGCAGTAGCAGAATTTGAGAGGGCCTTTGAGATGATGATTTATGAGGAGGCAAAGAGATCTTTTACGAGAATGTTTAGCTTTGCAACAACTATAGGCATCATCAAGCTTACAGAATTTGAGATTAGAAATATGTCTGCAATAGCTTATGCCATAGAACAAAAGATACCTACCAAAGTCACCATGACAAAATTAATCGTGGAAGAGGAATAAGATTCTGTAGAGATGAACGGATTTCCCAAGAAAAACAAAGAGATTTCATCAGAGGTACTATTCAAGACAATCTGGGTCAGTACGTTTCTAGCGGCCATCTTTGCATTACCAGCACTCGGACTATTACTTGGCATATACCATTATACGGACAACTTGGTTGCCGGTGCAATAGCAGGATTTGCAGCCCACTTTGTTACACTGGCATTTGCATCCAGAATCTCACGATTTTTGACCAAAATAATGAGTTGACATACATATGGTAAAATTGGTGGTAAATTGATATGATGGGCGACAAGGATCTTCGGAGCATCATAAAGAATGCAATGGACTCGATTGGAAGACAGATCGAGGTGAAGATAGATCCGGAAGACACACAGACCATCAATCTAAGTGAGGTGGTGCAATGTCTCAGGCGCTCCTACTATAACAGAAACGATCCCAAAGAAGTGGAAAGAACCGGATTCAGTGATCTGCTGGCTGGGCTTTTACGTGGACTGGAATATGGTAGTGAGCAAAAGGAATTTGCCGTTGGTGACATCAAGCTGAAAGGACAGGCAGATATGATTGTAGATGATCTCATAATATTGTTTAGGGCGTCAGATTACCAGCCAGAGACACCAAAGTCAAGCGACCTTTTATTTCTAAATGCATGTATGTGGATTTATGGCAAGCTTGACGGCGTCATAATTTACGTTACAGGCGGCAAGGATGAATCAACATTTTCCGTAACACGGGACAAAAAGATGTTTGAGGAGGTGATCAGGCGCGTACGGGTCCTAAATAACTTGTTAAAGGGAGAAAAGACACCGATTCTCGAGCCATCAACAGAATGTGCCCAGTGCCAGTACTACCAAAGATGCTTTATTACTCTAAAGAATTCAAAACAGCTTACATTGGCAGAGATGTTGGGGCTGTCCAATAAAGACTAGAATTCTGCAATATTGTCAGATGTTGGTGTATAGATGATATGTATGTATAATTGCCATATTACAGGTAAATGATATTCGTATTTTTACAAAGGGACGCGTCTTTAAAATTTTTAGTCAAAACTAGTAAAAAGGAAAAATATTGTAAGAACCGATTTTTTTTAATTTAGCGGTTCTGGGTGTCCCTTGCCACGTAGTGCAAAACATACCACTGCTAAGGCAATTGCTACCCCTACTGCTGAGCCAAATGCGGCCATTCCTGCTTCTGCCATTTAATAATGAGCCGTGTCGGGGACTTTTATAACTTTGCCAATATTTTTATGCTAAAAACAAAGTATTCTAAAATTGGAATTTTCTGATACAATAGCATACCTGCATTTGGCTCTTTGCTACCAACGCAGCTCAAAATGGGTCTCATTCTCTTGGCCGCTAGTCATGGAACTTTGGTTGTAAAAGACATCTCCTGTTACCTTCCATTGGGCAGTACCATCTTTGAGGACAGTCCACAACTCAGGGGCGTTTCCTGTATTTTGCAGCGTTATTGTATCTTTGAGAAGTAAAGATCGGTTCCCCAGTAATGTGTAATAGTTGTTTCCAAACTCTACCATCCCTGCCGGCCTGTTGCCGATTTGACCACCTGAAATTTGTACATCATCAGAGAATCCTATTTCGTACAGCTGATAGTCCATAACTTGTACTAGAATTAGTGCTGAGTTGGGATTGTTGAGATTGAACTTGATCTCAATTGTGGCAAATCTTTCATCTACATCCAAAATTGAGATGTCATCTAGTTCCACCGATATTGGCTTCAGCTGTGAAGGCGGACTTGCCGTGGTACCTTGGGTCGATTCTGAAGATTCAAAGGTTGTGGAGCTTGTAAAAAGTACACCGCCTAGAACCACTGCAAGTACTGCCACCGCTGCAAATACAAAGATCTTTGGGTTCATCTATATGCCTTCTAATTATTTGATGTCAAGATAGTTATTATACCCTTGCAGGAAAAATCTAACATGCAGTATTTCCAAGCAGTACAACAGGGAAAGCAACGTGCCGGACGAGCACAAATGAAGATGTTCGATGCTGCAGGATTTGGAATGCTTACACTGACTACCAAAAAAATAGATGGAGAGTTTCAGCCGGTGGGAGAAGAAGATCTTGCCGCCGTAATTGAATCACCAGACGGATATGTGGCAATTCTTGTAGATTCTGATGGATTTACAAAGGCACAGTCAAAAGCAGTATCAAAACAAGAGGCACTAGATATATTCAAAAAATTGGCAGAGACAGGAATTCCCAGTTATCCGGGAAGTGAGATACAGATTTGGTCTGAGACACGGCGCACCATACAATAGTAGTTACTTTGGAAATATGATCTCGGTGCCCACATTTGCACCCAAGATAGCTTTTTCAATGATTTTGGCATCTGCTCGAATTATTCGAGTTTGAATCTTTGAGCGTTCAATGATTTTAAGTGCCACAAGATCCATCAAATCATGGCCTCCAGCAACAGAGGTCCCATGAGACAGCATATTTCTCAGGCTCTGTAAATCAATCCGCCTGAATTTTTTGGCTTTCTTGGATTTATTGGGATCCATATCATATACGCCGTCTACATCTGTGGCATTCAGGAACCGTTCTGCTTTGACTTTTTCTGCAATCAGTGCCGCTGTACCGTTGGTGCTTTGTCCGGGATGAAGGCCACCAGTCACCACTATTAAACCATCATCTACTGCGTGTCTTACCTCCTGTAGAGTGGCGGGGGGATGCGGATAGGCTTTACCTTTGAGTGCATAAATTAGGAGTTTCGCGTTGAGTCTGGATATCTCAATTCCCAGCTCGTCAAGCGAGGACTCGTCTGCTCCAGAACGTCGTGCATGTGTGATGTAGTATCGTGCAATTTTTCCTCCGCCTGCAACTACAACAGGTTGGCATACTTTGCTGATTTTTACCAAGAATGTGGCATAATCTGCAAGTAGCTTTGCATTGTCCATTCCAAATACTTTGCCAGATAATTTTATTACGATCTTTTTCTTCTTCATTCGAATTCACCAATAACTGATTTTGCGGCAATTTCAACTTTTTTTCTGTATTTTGAATTTGTGTAGATACGCAATATATCTACAAATCCAGAGATTGCAGATATTACAGGTATTTCAGATATGGGCATTTCGTTGGCAGAGTGGCGATCGCCCTCTTTGGTGATCAGCACTATGGATCGCAACTCATCTTTTGTGGGGGTGAGTGGTATTGACGGAGTAATAGAACTGTCTACAAAGATTTCTGCCTCGTCTACTTTGGATTTATCTGAAATGGACCGGCGCAGGTCTGCAATCGCGGTCTTTTCCAAATTAATGTTGCCTGTCAAAATTCTCTCATAGGCACATTTGGGAAGTCTCCGGTTTTGATAATTCTGAACGAGTTTTCTTGCACATTTTAGTTTGGATGATGTAGAATGAACAATCTGGTATAGTACATGTTCGTCTGTCAGCTTTACATATTCATCTATATCAAGGGAGGCAAACCCAAACTCACTATCAGATAGTCGCAATGCTTCCAAAAGAATAACTTCAGCAGCCCTGACTGTCTTGTGAAAGTAGACTGCTCGAAACATCTGATATCGAGAATGCACCATTGATTCGAACGAGTACAGTGCAGATCTCTCCAAAGCCAATTTCTTTTGATATACGTCCAGTGACTGTGTTATTCTCTTGTGATCAACTTTTGCGTGTTCTGCACCTGTAAAATATCCGTCTCTTTGCAGATAGTCCATCATATCTGCACTTAGTGCGCCAGAGATAATTCCATTGATGTGATTATATCTTGACTCTCCAAATGCCACGCCGGTGATGATCTTCTTGCCAAATCCGTTTTTAGATAACAAGTCGCCTATTTCGGAATTTAGAATGATTTCTTTTCCAAAGTCCATGTGTGAGAATTCTTTTTGGTTGATGACATTCTCAAAAAGGTGCGAGAATGGGCCGTGACCCACATCATGGAGAAGACCGGCAAGTCTCAAGATCTGAATGTCATCTGTAGTTAGTATGCCTTTTTCAAATAGTGCGGTTCCCGCTTGGCCGGCAATATGCATCACACCCAACGAGTGCTCAAAACGTGTGTGCTGTGCTGCAGGATAAGTCATGTGTGCTCCAGAGAGCTGTCTGATTCTACGCATTCTCTGAAATGTTGGATGATCAATAATTTCAAGTTCGTGACCATATACGCGTATAAAGTCATGAATGGGATCAATTATATCAAGATATTTTTTCATGATCCAGCCTTTTTGAGAGCAACTTCATTATATCTTGGTGAACTTGGTGTTTGGGTTTGGATGCATCTACTATTCCCCAACGGCGTTTTTTGGCGACATCTCTATAAGTTGTAAAGATCTTTTGCAAGAATGCTTCATTCTCTTCAAATTTATCACGGCCCGTCTTTTTTCTGTGAAATGACTCTTTTTTGGAGACATCAAGCAGAATTACAAAGTCGGCTCTGGGTAGTCCTTTATCGAGATTTTCCAACCATGTTGGATCCATCCCGTTTGCCAATCCATAAATCAAGTTAGAGTGATAGTAGCGGTTCATGATTACCACAGGGTTTTTGGAAACTGCATTCAAAATTTCATCGAGTTTTTCCCACCTGTTTGCAGACAGCAAACAATGAATCACATGGGGCGTGAATCTTCTTTTTCTGGCAAGATATCTGGAGATTTCTTGCCCTATGGGGGTCTTGTAGTTGGGAAAACTAAATGTGGCAGTACTGATGCCCCGTTTCCTCAGAGCTCTTGCAAGCATGGCAGTCTGCGTTGTTTTCCCTGCTTGATCTCCGCCCTCAATAGCAACAATCATGTGATATTTGCACTCTCAAATACATTGATTAAAAATCTATGTCAGCGATCAGTCAACGATGAGATACATTGAAAGTGATTCGAAATTAGAGAATCGAACAAGTTCGAAGTAAAATGAATTTCCAGATGGAAGATAAATCAGGATTGCTTTGATGGTCAACTAGAGTACAGTTAACCCACCAGCAGACCAGAAAACCCTATCACGGTACTGTAGGTGGTGGCTCTGGCTTTATACAATGATCCGATACCATCACTGCTTTGAGATGCAACGTTGTAAATGCAATGCCCTGCCACTTGCGGCACACTCCTGCAAACCCGTACAGTGCGTTGAGGATCACCCATATGGTGTGCTTATATCGGCCGGTATTCCGGCATCTCCGCACGTCCAAACGCATCAAAATGAGCACAAAACTAAGGCAGAAAATTCCGAACTGGACAGCACCGTGTCAAAGCGATTGAATTATAACTAAAAATCTGCCATACAACACAAAATGGAATTGGCAAAATCCATGGCAAGGGAGATAGGCAACAAAACAAGAGAATTCTACGAATTCGTTTTACCGCCTGTAGATATGCGTCTGGAAGATGACAATCTAGTTGTGATAATTGATATGCCAGGATTTGACAAGAAGAACGTCAAACTGTCACTGGAGACTGACATTTTGTCGATACAAGCATGCAAAGAGATTCCCGAAAATGACGTAAAAGTGATTTGCAATCAGAGACCAAACGTAATTGACAAGAAACTGCGATTGCCAGTGATACCTAGTGGTGATGGCACAAATGCGGCCAAGTATGAGAACGGCATCTTAACTGTCACAATACCCATACAGAAGAACAGTCAAGATATCAATATAGAATAGTCAGCGTCTTCTAAATATTGCAAAGGTCCCCATAACAATGAAAGATATGATCATTCCAGCAATTCCAAGGGACTCGTTTGATGTGAACAGAACTGCAGAACCGACAAATATTGCAGAAGACAGAATACTAGTTGAAATGATGGCATTTGATTTTGGTCTGGCGTTTAGTTGTAACGACCTATTATCATCAATGAATCTTTTGAGCTCCGGAGCTATCGAAAGTGTTGCATCAAGTGATTTTGCAAACTTGTGAAAGGAATATTTCAGTTCCTCTACATAGGCATCCTTGATCAGATGTTCTTCTTCAAGAATTTCACGCAATACGCTTACAAATTTGAAATCTATCTTGTGTTGCTTGTAAATCCCTTCTATAATGGAGGCCATCCTCATGTACAGGGCCAAGTTTTTTGGGAGTATAAAGGGGAACTTGCTCATAGTCTTGTTTGCAAGCTCCATAAAACCTTGAACTTCTATATCTTCAGGCTTTTTCCCATGCATGGCGCGGATGGTAAGCTCGATGCCATCCTCCATGATTGAGCGATTAAAATCAGGAGTCAGCATTCCCAGTTGACTCATTGCATTAACTGTACGCTGTGAATTCTTTTCAACCAAAGCAAGATAGAGGCGCACCAGACGTAGTCTCGTTTCATTGTCCAGTCTACCGACCATTCCATAGTCGTATAAAATCAGCCTGCCATCATCAGTTACTGAGATATTGCCGGGGTGGGGATCGGCATGAAATACAGAATGGCGTAGCAGCATGGTAAAGAAGACCTTGTGGACATCAATTACGAGATTTTGCCTGTCAATACCCTTTTCATTCAATGCATCAATATTGGTTACTTTGATGCCTGGCAGATACTCCATTGTAAGCACTCTCTCAGACGAATACTCGTCATATACGGAAGGAATTACTACACTGTGGTTGTCTTTCATGTCCTGCTTTATCTTTTTGAGGTTTGCAGCCTCATTGGCATAATCCATCTCCTCCCTGATTGTTTCAATGAACTGTACAAGCATGGCCTTGGCAGAGAAGCGCAAGTTGGGATCTACAAATCTCAATGCCAATGGCAGAATTTTTTTCATTACTTTGATGTCTTTCTCTACAATTTTGTCAATTCCAGGTCTTTTTACCTTGACTACTATTTGCTGGCCCGATATTCTTCCACGGTAAACTTGGCCCAATGATGCACCAGAGATGGGATCCGGATCAAGATGTTCAAAATTTTCTTCAATAGATCCTATATCACTTTCAATGATTGATTTGGCTTGATCAAATGGTGCTGCAGGGACATCATCCTGTAGTTTGGCAAGCTCCTCCAAATATGGTTGTGGCAGTATGTCGGCTCTAGATGAAAGCCACTGACCCAGCTTTATGAAGACGGGCCCAAGTGTGATGAATGTGTTTAGAACTCTCCGCGCGTTTCTTCTATATGTGGCCAAGTCAGTCTCCTTACCTTCTGTACGGATCCATCGCCGTCTGTCTTGGCGCAACGCAATAATTGATGGAAGCAGTTTGATCAGCACCCTAATTGTTCGTAAATTTGACATGTTAATCATCCAGACGATTTCTCATCTTCTTAGCAATAGTATAACTCAGATAGCTGGAGACGGCAGATGAGACTATTCCGGCCAGTACATGTGTGCCAGATTTCTTGCCGTGTAGTATTTTAGCTACCTGTACCCCACCAAGAATTGCAGATGCCACGCCGATTAGAATTTCGGGAGCATCATATATGAGATGGCCCAGTGCGTCCTTTCTGGGATCGGCCCTGTCTGAATGTACTAGGAACTTGTCATCATACTCTCTGATGTGCAGATTTCCGTATCTGTATTGCTTGTTTGCGCCGTTTTTGTATCCAAGAATAGTCTCTTCAGCACTGTCGGGCATGAATTCACGAAGTTCCTTTGGCACCGTAATTTCATTCCTAGACATGATCGCAAGATCTGATAATTGTTTATAACTTTAGCTTGTTATTGCGGAGACATGTGTTGCCTCATCGTAAAACTTGTGCGTCTAGAATTGGAGAGTAGTTGAATTCATGTAACAAAATCAGGTAGTTATTTTTTCTTATTGTATGTCCAGTTTTGTTTGGTAAACATGTAAAAGCTGGCCATAAATACAGACAACATAGCAATGCCTGTAACGTATCCATAATGGTACTCTTCTAGAAAAGTAATGTGTGAATAGTGGTAAGTGAGCAGATATGTAAGGACGAGTAAAATGGCACCCATGGCAGTGAGTTTGCGGTGAGTTTGCACAAAAGTGAATTTGTATTCAGGTATATGAATTTGAAAGACGATTTAAACTAGTTTTAGGGAGTAAATTAGAGGATGCCAATTTGTATGAGAGAGATATCACATCAACTGGACTGTTTTTTACGTTTACGCAATACGAATACTGCAATGCCGACTCCCACAATTGCTGGAATTATTGCAAGCTGGTAATTGGCCTCATCATCATTCTCATCGGTGGGCTCTTCAATGTATACTGATGTTTCGTGGGAGAGAAATATCTCGTCTCGGATGCTGTCTTTATATCTGACGGTAATCTCAACGTCGTGTGTCCCGTATCTTGGCTCGCCGTCAAATTCAACGGGAAGACTGAATGGAACTGGTGCATCAATCTCAATCTCATCGATGAATTGTGTCTGAGATTTTAAATTAGAGTCACCTAGTGCCTTCATTGTGACAAATCCAAACAATGCATCCTCGTTGCCTTCGTTAATTATCTCACCCACAATCATTTTTGAATCCAACAGGTAAATTGTATGAACGTTGTAAATGGAGAGCTCGATGAGTCCCTTGATGTAGAAATCAACGATTTTGTCAACTGTAAGGCGGTCACCGTGAGCATTATAATATGTTATAATTAGTGGGATGCGAAGTGTATCCCCCTTTAGATGTTCGGGAACGTATATCGTGGCAGTAAAATGCCTAGAAGACTTGGGTTCTATATTACCAACGTCCCAGTTTGTATCTAAGATAACTACATTTTCAACATTTGTAGTAGAAGATGTAGTTGAACCGATTTCAGTCTGGGTGTTGGCAGCCACAATGTCCACCGTAGAAATGGGAGCCGTTCCGTCATTTGCAATTTCAATCACCACTTTATTTGATGTCAACGATGTAAGAAATGGTTCAAGTGCCTTTACGTTGATTATGCTGTCACCGGTAACTTTGAACGTAAAATCAGAGAATGCAGTCCTAGTTCCCGATTCCCTCAATCTGGAATAGTCCACCTTGACAGACCCCGGATACTGCTGGATTTTTGCAGACTGTTCCACGTTGACAAAAAAAGTCAGGTAAAAGGTGTCCCCAGCCAAAGAGTTCGAGTCACTATCTGCAAGTATTATGGAACCTGGTCCATCAGATGGTAAAAAGTCAAATGGTAGTGATAACTGTCCTTTAATCCCCGTTATATCTTGTGTTCCCACATTTGCAAACACCACAGTGAATGGCACGTTCGAGTCACCAGGTCCCACTTCAATCTTTGAATCAGGTGTACCAAAATATGCATCAAGAAATTTTACATCACCAAAATCCCGTTCAAATGGCGAATCATTAAACCCTCCAGAGATTATCTGTGCAGACGAGCTTGGGACAAGCAAGGCAAGTCCAAGTATCGCAAACAGGGACAGCATTTCCAATCCAGTCAAGATGTGGCCTCCAATTCAGACACATGCTCACCTTCAAATGCTCTGCCATCCCTGATTGTAATTATCCGGTCAACGTCTCCAAAATGTTGTCTATCATGAGTTACTATAATGAATGTCTGATTCAGCTTTCTTGCCATGGATTTTATCAGTTGGACGATTCTTGTGGATGTAGTACTGTCCAGATTCCCCGTAGGCTCATCTGCAAGTATTATAGAGGGACGTGTGACAAGCCCCCTAGCAATGGCTACACGCTGCGACTGGCCTCCAGAGATCTTGTTTGCACGCTTGTGCATCTGATTTTCTAGTCCTACATTTCTGAGTAGATCTATGGCTTCGTCATATGCAGTGTTGCCGTTGCCCGCTATTTGTGCTGGAAGCAGTACGTTTTCCAGTACAGTGAGATCAGTCAACAGGTTGGAAAATTGGAAGATAAAGCCCAGTTTCTTGTTTCGGAACGAGGATAACTGGTCATCATTTAGGTTGGATGTATCAGTTCCATCAATGAGGACCTTGCCAGTAGTAGGGCTATCAAGCAACCCGATCATATTGAGCAGGGTGGATTTTCCAGATCCCGAGCTTCCGATGATGAGAACCATCTCACCTTTCTCTACAGAGAGTGAGACGTTGTCTAATGCTTTGACCTCGTTTTCACCCTCATCATAAATCTTGCTTAGGTATTTTATCTCAAGCACCTTAGACATTTCTCATCACTTCCACTGGCGCCAACTTGGTTGCGCGGTACGATGGATAAAGTGATGCAATTATGGCCAAGACAAATGATGTCAGGGCAGTCTGACTGATCTTTTCCCAGTTGTAACTTACTTCCAGAGGCAGGCTGTTATTAAATGACATCTTTGTCTCTTTGGCATAAAATGTATAGCCAAGGCCTACTGCGGTGCCCATACCAGCGCCAATGGCACCAATAATCATCCCTTGAAAGATAAATATTATCAAGATATCTTTGCGCTTGGCCCCAATTGAGCGCATAATACCAATTTCCTTGGTCTTTCCGTTGACCAACATCATTTGAATTGTAACTATGGCAAATGCAGAAGACATCATGCCAAAGTAGCCAATCATATTAATCATTGCTATTCCCGATCTGAATCCTGCAAGCTGTTCTTCAGCAGACTCTTCAATAGTTTCTGCCATAAAGTCATCATTGGGAAATGCATGCAAAAAGAATTCTTTTACCTCAAATGCCTTGTCTGGATCGTGCATCTTTACCATGAAGGAGCCAGATTCGCCTTGCCGACTCATCATGTCACGCAATGTATCTATATGAACTACGGCAGTATAATCAAAGCCCTGCCCACCCGGAGATTTTACAATTCCAGATACAGTAAACCGTCTAATTTGGTCTTCACCCCACCTGTCAACAACTAGAAGCTTGAGACTGTCTCCAACTTGGGCATCTCCAAGATCGCGTGCAACATTTGAGCCAAGCACTATCGAGTTTCTGGAAAAGATATAGGTCCCCTCAGTAACAGTCTCGTGTACTGTGGATGCCCTGATATCGCGAAAAGGATCCACCCCCACTATTGGAATCCGCGTCTCCTCAACTAGTCTGCCATTTTTCGTCATGTTGATTTCAGCAGTGGATGACAGCCGCGGTGTAACCGCGGCGACGGATGGAATCCGTTCAAACCAGCTAACCAAAGACAGATCCGACTTGTCGATATAGTCAGCCTCATCGGTCACAAGAATGTCGCCGTTTCTATAGTCGCTAATGTCACGTACTATAGCATCAAACAGGCCCTGAAAGATTACAAAGTTGACATGTATCACCAATATTCCTATGGTGACGGCAAGAACAGCACCAATCAGACTGCCTTTTTTATTGAACAACATGCGTTTTGCCAAACGCAATCTGTACTCCACAAGCATTTTAAAATAGTCCACTATATAATGTGATTGATAATTAATACTAGTGATGTAGACATTTTTGTGTTTAATTAGTTATTTTTATATTATCTAGTGCCAATTTACATCACATAGTGGACATTTTAGATATTGAAATTCTAAGCAAACTACTCAACAACTGTAGAGAATCAGACAGGCAAATTGGAAGAGAACTAGAAATTTCAGGTGGTGCAGTGGGTGCAAGGATACGTAAGATGGAAGATGCAAAAATTATTGAGAGATTTGCCGTCAAAGTAGAGCCGCCGATGCTAGGTTACGGAGTGATGTATGTTGTGGTGTCAGGACAAGACAGAAGAGAGATCCTAAAACAGGCAAAACTGATCGGGGAGCCATTCTTCATAGTTCCTTGTGTGGGAGGAATCACCGTATGCTGTATTGTTGTAAAAGAAAATATGGAACAAAAGATCGAATTGACAAGGCAGTTGATGGATGATGTCAGGATACTTTCAATATTTGAGGCCGAAGATCCCGGATTCAATACAAATTTGACAAAGACTGATCTTGAGATTCTCGAACAGCTGATTACAAATCCCAGACAAAAGATTGAAGGGTTGGCAAACAAGACTGGTCTATCTACCAAGACAATAACTAGATGTATGGAGAAATTACATGAAAATGACGGCGTGCAATTTACACTCGTATATGATCCAACCAAAATTGACAGCTTTATTCCACATGTAATACTGACATGGATTGATGGGGATCTAAAGAACACACTCAAAAGAATGGAGGAGGAATTTTCAGTATCATTTTTGCAGAATCCATATATCGCAAAAAATCAGATTGTTTTATTTATGTATAGTCAAGATATATTCAAGATGGATGACTTGACATATAGAATAAGAAATGTGGACAGTGTAAGATCAGCTGATCTATTCATTCCAAAAAAAATTTTGTTGATGAATGACTGGCTAGAAAAAGCAATTCAAGATGCTAAAAAATCATCCAGACTTCATCTGGAATATCAGACAAATTAAATAATAATAGATGATGCGGCTCGTCATGAAAAAGAAACACATCTATGATGGAAAGATTTTGGGTCTCAGTGTTTATGAAGGAGATGTAGGAGGAAGGAAGATTAGGCGGGAAATAATTGAACATAGAGGGGCTGCTGCAATGCTGGCATTTGATGAGGATGACAAGATAATTATGGTCAAACAGTATAGATTCCCTCACGGTTATGTGCTTGAGATTCCTGCTGGAACTCTGGAAAAAGATGAAGAACCAACAGAGTGTGCATTAAGAGAGTTAGAAGAGGAGACAGGATACCGAGCAAAAAAAATGATGCACATGTTGACATTTTACCCGTCAATAGGATACAACACGGAGGCAATTCACTGCTATTTGGCAACAGGTGTGAAAAAGATTGCAGATTTGAGACTTGATGATGATGAGATATTGGAAGTGGTAAAAATCGACCTCACAAAACTGCTTGAAATGATCAAGAGTGGTGAAATACAAGACTCGAAGACAATTTGTGCCGTATTAACATATGTCATGCAAAAGAAACTCTGCTAGTTGTAAATTGGTTTGACAAGATCGACGACATCTGCCCAAGATTTTGCAATCCTTTCAAACATGTAAACTATATCCAATATGTCAATTGGAATCTGTTTTTTATTGACCAGATTAGTTCTAAATGATGTGAGTGCTTGCTGGTATGTTTTGTGTGTAGATATGGCCTCAATTGCCAGACGTCTGTCAGGTATTGTGAATGCATTTATCGATTTGTCTGCCAACACATTAAAATTTTTAACCAAGTCGTAAATTTTGGCAGAATATTCTTTGGCAGGTGCCGATGCATACATTGAATTTGCCAATTCAACAATTGCATCACCTGCATTCTCTAAGAGATTGGCAGCCACTCGATAATCCAATATGTCAATATTTTCTAAATTGAATGCTGTGCCAAGTTTTTTATCAATGAGTGTACTGCGTATGAGTCGAACTAGGAGAAAGTATTGTCTGTTGACTTCAACGTCGCGGTTTTGCAGAGTTTGTAGATTGGATTTGTCATCAGTAAGCAGGCTACTTACTACATCATCATACATACCAAGTGCAATTGAGCTCATCCGTTTGAGTATCTTTGCAGGATTAAGCGTTGTTGCATCTAAGAGAAATTGCATGTTGATGTGAAATGAATCCTCTTCTACAATCTCCATGCCAACAAGTCGTCTCATGGAATGGCGAATCTTTTCCCTGTCTTCTGCAGGAAGTGTTGATTTGGAATGAATTACAAGTATGTCGTATCCTAACAGATAGGCGCCGGTAATGTCAGCTACTATATTTTCTTCCTGAGGTAGGGGATATGTAATTACGAGCTCTTTGGCAGTACGAAGATCTTTGCTGACTGTAATTGAGATACTGTTTTGGCCGGCATCAAGTTCTACCTGACTACTTTTGTCAAGGTTGTGGGCATCGACCCATTCCTTGGGAAGTGACACCAGAATGCTGCTTCCGATTCTTTGGAGTCGGCGGACAAATTTAGTCAATTTATATCAATTTAAATAATTTAAGCCATATTCTTATATTTTGTGTTAAATTTAAATTTAGATCAATGGATGCGACCGCATTTTGTCCTGCACACATAACAGGATTCTTTACTGCACGGAATATCGGGTCGCAGATTTCAGAACGTTGCGGCTCCACAGGTGCAGGATTTTCCATCAAAGAAGGTGTTACAACGCATGTCAAAGTTGTGCCAAAATTATTACATGGAGATAATTTTCAGATAACTGTAAACGGTCATCAGACAGATAATATGGATGTATCAAAATTCGTGCTGGATAAATTTTTGAGTAAAGCAAAATTTGAAGGTCTGTTTGTCAACATACATCACAGTATTGCAGTTCCTGTAGGTTACGGACTCGGTTCAAGTGGTGCTGTGGCATTGTCATTGGCATATGCGTTGGATGAAGCACTTGGGACAAAATTAGGAAAAGTAGAAGCTGGAAAAATAGCGCACAATGCAGAGGTAAGCTGTAAAACTGGATTGGGGGATGTCTTGGCATCTTATCATGGTGGATTTGAGATCAGGCTCAAGCCGGGTGCTCCAGGCATTGGCAAGATAGAAAAAATTGATGCAGGGCCAATCTCAATAATTATAATCTGTTTTTCACCTATTTCTACAAACAAATTCATCAAGGAACACCTCTCAAAGATCAATGGTTTGGGAGAAAAAATGGTTGGTGGATTATTGGAGACAAAAAACTATGAAGATTTTCAAGACATGTCATTGGAGTTTGCCAAATATGTTGGAGTCATGACACCCAAAATGAACAAAGTTGTAAAAGTGTTGGAATCACATCATATCAAGTGCGGTGTTGCGCTATTTGGAGAGACACTCTTTTCAATGGTTCCAAAAGAGAAAGAAAAGAGAGCTCTTGAGATTTTGGGGCAATTTACAGACGGAAAGTTGATCAGATCGAGTTTGGATGGACTGGGTGCAAGGTTACTTTACAATTGATTGATGAATAATGCCGCTAATTCCCAAATCACATCCAAGGGCAAGATCACTTCAAGTAAGAGAGAGATTAGTTGGTGGATTCCACCGCGGACTAGTAGCAGTGGAGGGACTATTGGCAGAAGGAAGGGGAGAGGCATTTGATTATCTGATGGGGGAGAAAACTGGCAGGCATGCAAGGATGGCCATAAGGGCCGCTGCTGCGCGACTCTTACTTGCAGACAGCCCAGTAATCTCAGTAAATGGCAATGTTGCGGCATTATGCCCCGATGAGGTGGTAAAGCTGGCAGAGATAATTGGGGCAAAGATTGAAGTAAATCTGTTTTATTCAGATGAGAAAAGAAGATACAGTGTGGCAAGAACGCTGAAAGAAAATGGTGCAAGATACATCTTGGGTACAAACAGCAGGAATATGGTACGGCTTTCAGGTATTGATTCTGCAAGACGAAAAGTGGATAAGAATGGGATTTTTTTGGCAGATGTTGTAGTGGTGCCATTGGAGGATGGAGATCGAACTAGGGCGCTGAGAAAGGCCGGCAAGAAAGTGATCACTTTTGATCTTAATCCCATGTCTCGCACAGCGCGTGATGCTCACATTACAATTGTAGACAATATAGTACGTGCAATGGGCTTGCTTGTCAAATATTGCAACAAAATGTCTAGAAAAGATGCAAGACAGCTTCAAAGTATCGCAAAAGAATTTGACAATAAGGAAAATCTTTCAGGGAGCATTTTAGAAATTAAGAATCATCTTGCAAGGAGGGCGCGTATTGCATAGATCTGTTCAAGATATTATACATATGAAAAAAACGTCAGAAAAGATCTCCGTAGTGACTAGTTATGACTATACTTTAGCATCCCTTTGTGACAAGGCAGGTATTGACATACTGCTTGTGGGGGATAGTGCGGGAATGGTGATGCTGGGTTATGAAAATACAATTCCAGTTACAATGGAGCAGATGTGTATGTTTACTGAGGCAGTAAGTAATGCAAGAAGAAATTCGCTACTAGTTGCAGACATGCCGTTTATGTCATATCAGACAGGCATCAATAATGCAATAAAGAATTCAGGAAGGCTTGTCAGTGCAGGAGCAGATGCAGTAAAGCTGGAGGGAGGAAGTCCAATTACTAAAACAATCAGGGCAATTGTCGATATTGGAATACCGGTAATGGGGCATATTGGCTTACAGCCACAGACAACAATGCTGTCACAAGGATACAAGGTGCAAGGGAAAACAAGTGAGGATGCGGCCCACTTGATTCATGATGCAAAATTGCTTGAAGAGGCAGGTGTCTTTAGTATTACGTTGGAGATGATAAATCACGAAGTAGCTGAGATTATCTCAGAGTCAGTAAATGTACCTACAATTGGAATCGGGTCAGGTGCCAAGTGTGATGGTCAGGTACTAGTTATTCAAGATCTGCTTGGAATGTATGACAAAATAAAGCCAAAATTTGCAAAAAGATACATGAATTTGGCCGAAGATATTGTAAGTGCAGTTGCTGCTTACAAGGACGACGTCAAGTCGCAGATATTTCCAGCAGAGGAAAACTGGTTCTCAATGGACAAGCAGGAGCTAAATGCATTAAGAGAAGAAATTGGCAGTAATTAAGTCGGCAAAGAAGGATCACCCATCCTTGGATATAGTAGGCTCACACGGTACGGAGCTTTCTGGGAAAAAAATTGTTCTGTGTGTGACAGGTAGTGTGGCGGCGTACAAAGCAATAGAGTTGGCAAGACTCTTGATGCGTCATGGTGCAGAGGTCACATGTGTTCCAAGTAGTGCTGCAACAAAGCTGGTAAAGCCAGCATACTTTAGATGGGCTACAGGAAACGAGGTAGTTACAACACTGTCATCCAAATTAGAACACATCAAGCTGGCAGACTATAACAAGTCGGATTTGGTAGTGGTATATCCGTCCACTGCAAATACGCTTGGCAAGTTAGCAAGTGGAATTGATGACACACCAATATCAACCATACTTACTGTAGCTTTGGGATCAAAGACCCCAATTATAATGTGTATGGCAATGCATGCAGCAATGTATGAGAATTTGGCAGTAAAGAAAAATATCAAATTTCTGAAAAATAAGATAGAGTTCCTGCGGCCTTTGATGGTAGAAGGCAAAGCAAAGGTGCCGGAGCCAGAGGATGTCTTGGAGCACATACTAGGTAAGTTTGGAGCATCCTTGATTCTGAGAAACAAAAGAGTGCTGATGACAGTAGGTCCTACAATAGAGTATGTAGATCCTGTCAGATTTATCACAAATCAGAGCTCTGGAAGGACCGGAATGCTGCTTGCGGCAGAGTTGATCTCTGCAGGTGCGAGGGTGACCATCATATATGGGCCAGGTACTGAAATGCCGCCAAGAGGAGCACGTATAATTAATGTTGAGACGGGCAAACAGATGCTAGATGCGATAAAGATACAGTTGAAGAAGAAATTTGATATTGTAATTATGACAGCTGCCGTATCAGACTATACCCCCAAGAATCCAAGCAGGAAAAAGATCGATAGCAAGAAACTGCCCACAATCAATCTCAAAAAGACCCCAAAGATAATAGATATGGTGAGAAGATCACAAGAGAAGACATTTATGGTGGGATTCAAGGCAGAAGCGGACATTCCAAAAGAGATTCTAATTAGAAAAGCAAGAAAGAAGCTGCAGGATGCCAGAGCAGATATAATTATAGCTAATGATGTGGGAAAGAAATATCTCAAAAATAGAGACATGAATGAAATTTTCGTTGTGGACTCAAAGCAGGTAATCTCATCTGGAAGAAAGACAAAGAAAGTCATTGCACGATTTATCAGAAAACAGATTGAAATGAGAATACAAAGTGTATGATGGAGAGCTTGTCATAAAGCAAAAAAACAGAGTTGGGATTACAGTGGTGTAATAAAGTTGGAGAAGACGTGAATAGTTTTGCTGCTGGGATGGTTTGTTGTATAGCTATGGATTTCTGGGAAAATTACAAAAGTGGGATTTAATTTAGTAAAAACAGAATTGGGCAAAATTGGATCTACAGAATATAAAAAAAGAAATATGAATATGTGGAACGAGATTGCACATAGATATCATAAGAGATGGGCAGGTGCCAATACAGGTCCATTTCAGAGTACAAAAAAGCTTGTAGAACTTGTGGGGGTGAAAAAAGGAGACAAAATACTTGATGTTGCGTGTGGGACAGGAGTAGTTACAAGAAGAGTTGCAGGAAAAGTAGGAAATGCAGGATATGTGGTGGGAGCAGATACGTCTATTATGGCACTCAAAATAGCAAAGAAATGGAATCAAAATAATTCGAACATATATTTTGTAAATGCAGATGCAGAGAAAATTAACTTTGCAGAAAAGTTTGATATTATTACATGCCAGTATGCATTATTTTTTTTCCCCAATGCAGTAAAGGCACTCAAGAATATGAGATATAATCTCAAAGATTCTGGAAGATTGGGCATAGCTGTGCACGGCAACAATGTACCATTTTTTAGCAGCATTGTGGATTCCATAATAGAGTGGATTCCAGACTATATTCCTCTTGGAACCCCAAAGCTTGACAGATACGGGACAAAGACGGCTCTAAAAAAAGAGATAAAGAATGCTGGATTCTCCGGTAT
The DNA here is from genome assembly GCA_964538885.1 of uncultured Nitrosopumilaceae archaeon. Lineage (GTDB taxonomy): Archaea > Thermoproteota > Nitrososphaeria > Nitrososphaerales > Nitrosopumilaceae > JAPOPJ01. The sequence goes on along the minus strand of CAZIHR010000026.1, from coordinate 1,614 downwards.
CTCGGTAAAAGATTTTATTTTCAGGTATACGCCAGGCACATTTGAAAATTATTGGCAGAACTATCTCAGGTATATACCAAGACCACTAAAGGAGAAGCTGAATTTGTTGAGCAGGACACAGAAAAAATTGCTAAAGGAAGCAGTATACCAGAACACAAAAAAATATACAAAGAGAGATGAAACTATAGATTTTCCTTGGCAAGTTTTAATTCTAACTGCAAAAATGTTGTAAGTATGGGAAAAGACTCCAAAAAGAAGAGAGAATCCGAATTTGCTAAATTTGCTAAAAAGAGGGCCCCCATCTATCTAGCAGTTGCTGCGCTGATAGTGGTGTTTGTAGTTCCTGAACTTACAAAAAAGGATCTTCAGAGTTATTTTCCAGAGGAGTTGACTATAATGGAAAAGCAGGTTCTAGATACTTTGATGAGCTATGATGGGGGAGATGGTACAGGATTAAATGTTATGGAGGCAGTTTCAGATAAAATTAATGAAGAGTATCCAGGTGAGAACATTTACGACAACAAAAAAACCAGCATAGATATACGTGTTATAGAATGGGATGATAACACACACCTAGTTCTGCTTGACTTTAAATCATACAGGGGTGAAGCGCACTATTCGTGGGATGTCAATATCAATACAGGTGATGTCACGGGAAACAACTCAAAGGCAAAGCATGTAATTGATTTGGTTGAGTTTTATGACTAGAGTAACGCGTAGTGAAAGATTTGTTTTCGATGGCGTGGTTGCTGAAATTGGTCGCGTATACGAAATTAATTCTCAACAATACATTAGATATTTGCACTTTCTCGGCTGACTGCTGTGAAGCGAATTTGCCAGTGATTAACTGTGAATCCTCATGATCGAAAACTATATCAAAAAAGGACAGCAGACACCACTTTGATGTGTATTCTACCGCAAACTGGTTTAACTTTAAGAAATTCCTGCTCAAGCTCCACAAAAAATTCGGCAAGGTGCTTATCTTTATGAACAATGCACCCTACCACAGCAAGGCAAAGCTCATGCAGCTTACGAAGGATATGGGCGGGGAGATGCAGTTTGAGTTTATTCTGCCGTACACTCCTGAGCTGAACCCCATTGAGACGCAGTGGATCCCCCTCAAGGGCGCCATGTCTGGAATTATAATAAATGACGCCGCGGACATGTGCAAGAAAATCAGGGCCGCCGTCAGAAAAAGACAATTCCAATAGTAAAGATTCATGAATGTTATACCGCGTGAGTGCGTCGGCTCTCAGTACATGTTGGATCTACCAATGTATGCCAAGGCACTGTGGAAAAGTATGTCTGAACCACACTCATTTTTCCCTAGATCGTTCATATTCAATTGATATTTTGTCAAAGTAGAAAATTTTGATGTAGTTACTCAACCCATTATATGATCTCAGGATTACGTAGTCCATTATTAAGATCATTTACTATAGTGTGGTATCCTGTGGGACATCCATATCTTAATCCTGTAGAAGAGGTCTGGAGTATACTCAAACGCGCAATAGATCACTCTATTCGCTATGCTGACCTGAACTCACATTTGGAGGCAGTATACGGATTCATCAAACTTGATTATAATTTTGCCAAATATTGGAAGCGAAAGCC
>CAZIHR010000025.1:0-5663 GCA_964538885.1 uncultured Nitrosopumilaceae archaeon | reverse complement strand
TGGGTCTATTCAATCTAGCAATTAATCAATAAAACGCGATCAAAAGATCCATTGCAAGGTATAATAAACAAAGTGTGAAAATGAGAGAAAAACAACTCAAGGCCAAGATAGTAAAGCTTGAACGAGCTAACTCAAAGCTTGAAAGAAATAATTCAAAACCAACTTAGACGGCAGCTCGAATTGACCCATTCATGTCAAAGGGAGCTGAACCCACTAAAATATTGAGGTCGTTCCATCACAGTACCTACGGCGAGGCGGTATCTTGTCTTCACTACTAATGTTCAATATCTTGATATGTATAATCAGAGTCAGATGATTTGACTAAGGAAGGACATGATATTATACTGCCATATCACCCCTAACAAATTTATTCTAAACAGTTAGAGAAGATACAAATGGAGCCTAATTTCATATGGATTTATCTTGTTATACTATTCATGATTCCGTTGGCACGCATAATACCTCGGATGATCTCCAAAAGAAAACAAAACGCACCAATACAAAAGATCCCTGAAAAACGGCCCCAACAGAACTTGGAGAATGCAGATAATCCAAACCCAAATCAAAAACCGCGTACAAAAAATATGCTCGTATTGGGGGCACTGAATCGAAGATTGAAGACATTTTCAAGCATTCAAAAAGAGACAGGACTTGAAAGTCATGAGCTTGATGCAATATTTAAAGAACTGGAAGAAAAAGGTTTACTTACAATACGCCAAAAACAAGGCATGTTTGGCACAAAGATCGAACTACTTCCCACTGAGAAGGGATTCAAGGAATATTATTCATAAAGTCAACACATGCAAATTGATGCCATGTACAACCTCCACATCATAGAAGGAACTTTACTGCATTACGTCCCTCTTCGGTCATCTTTATCCATCTAGTACGCCCCACCTTCTCCTCCTCAATGAATTTCCAGTGAGAAAGTAATGGCTGTATTATATTTTTGTCAAGGCTTGCAAATCTTGCCTGCGAGTAATGTTCAAGTTCTGCATTGACTACAATCAATTTGTTTGTGTCTGCCAGCTCGGCCATGGTCTTCTTGGTCAACCTGCCTTGATGATCATTGATTATATTCAAGGCTTCAATGTGCTTTCGCTCCGGCTTTTGAATCTCATATGAGGGGAGATCCATCAGCTCCCTTATTCCCGATGAGATCTGTTGTCTGTTGGAACCATGGTATCTTTCTGCCTCAACATAGAACGGAAATACATTTTTTTGTTCGTTAAACATCATGCATGCCATCATACCGGCAATTGCCTGTATCTTGGAACCGGAAGCAAGATTCACATAGATGTTGTTTCCGCTCTCCCTCTCAATAATTTGTCTTATTGACTTTATTATTTCAAACAGGTCTAGGCGATTGTGAAACTCTGTTGTAACCTCGATTTTTTCCTGTTGTAGTTCCTTCTGAATTCTTTCAAGAAAGGGTCCCGCCTTGTCTTGAGCAGGATTGTTGTGAATCAGCAGGTACACCTTATCGGCTCTTCTCTTCTTTGCAGACAGTACAATGCGATCCACCTCAAATCCTACTGGGGCCACATGAATCCGTAAATTCAGTTTACTCATGATAGTATCTACAGTATGTTTACTATAATTATGGTATATAATAATTGTGAATTCATCATAAAATGTAATGGAGCAAATATGCCAGAAGGTAATGCTAGACTCGTGTGTGGTAATTGAACTGATTGAAAAAAAGCGTGTTGCAGACAGACTTTGTGCCGCACTAAAAGGCAAACCGGTATCTATAGTCCTTTGTGATGTGGTATTAAAGGAGATATGTAGAGTCAGGGGGTTTACTGCTGCCTATGTGATAGGCAGCATAATGAAGCGAATTAGAAAGAATGTGACAGTATCGCAAGTGAGTGACGAACAAAGGATTATTGCCGACTCGGTGACAGAACAGTACCAGATCTGCCACAGAGGAGATAATATGATTCTGGCCATATGTAAGGCAAGTAACTTTGTGCTGTTGACATTTGATAAGATGCTACTAAAGACGTGTGAATGGGTAGGGGTAGCTGCATTTCACCCTTTCAGGGCAGGAGGCATATGAATTGTCTAAAAGAATCATTTTTCCGCGCATAATACGTGAGTTTGATGACGGCCCAGATGAAAAGCCAATGATGTATACATGTAAAACAGAGTAATTCAGTATGTGCAGTTTTATTGTTGCCAGCACGTATTAATTTGGCACACCACGCGTGACAGGTACAAAGTAATTCAGATTCACATACAGAAATGCTTGTGCAGACTATGTTATGGTGAGTCAGAGCATCCAAAAAAATACACAACTACAAGCTCTTCTGTATTACTATGAAAATGATGTGGGGTGTTCTTTGCCACAAAAAATACCTTGCCAGCAGATACAGCATGGTCTTTGTTACCTATTTGTAGAAAGCCATTCCCTCTCACCACAAAGTACACCTCATCTGAGTCGTGGGGTTCTTGGTCATCCACTTTTCCAGGATTTAGGATCAAAACCCCCACTGCCAAGCTCGGTCTATCTATAAAGGTGCGAAAATAGTTATTGCTGTTACGCAATCTCTTAACATATCTATCTATTTGGTATTCATAGTCCATATCACTGGGCAACCACACTATAAAATACAGGCAAGGGTAATCCCTCCATATAAGATAATGCCTTTGTGTGAAGCTGTGCATGCTCTTGACTCTGATGCATCAGCATGAACTTTTCTCTACTGGTAAATTCAACTATGATTCTGTGCTGACAGTTTGCAGTCTCCAATAATCGACGCGATACAAAGCCGCCAAACTTTGATACCACATTATTTGACTCTGAGAACCACCGTTTGAAATCATCTATATGTGTCTGTTTGATTTTGATGTCGGCAATAACTACAAACATGAAATTGTTAAAGATGTACTGACATAATTTTCTTTCGTAACAGACAGTTAACCCAAATGTGCCACAAGCCACGTCATTATGGAGATAATCTGGACTCACGTATTATAACTTGATTTGAAATTTGAACGTGGTCAATCTAAGTATAGTCAGATCCAAATAGAACAAGAATCGACATATCATCCATTTGTTGTACATCAATAAAATAGTAAAAACACATCATCCTAGATACAATGCAGTTTGTCCTAGTTCTGGCTTTCATTGTCTAGATCTCGCGGTATCTTGTTTATCATCCATCTATTTTGTATCTTTTTAGATCTATTCTAGAATCGTTTGTAGCAAACCCGATGTATTTTTGTTCAGGTTTTGTAGGATCCTTCTTTTTGCCATTGCTTTATAGCGACGCTTGTAAATTCCTGTACATCTGGCTGAACACGTCATCAAGATTATAACATGTCATAAACAGCACAAACTGCATCTAGTTTTGTAGTAAGTGTTAACCTGATTTGTGCCGTCTAGACGTACCTTGCAATCTCTTGGAGGTAGTCGAGTCCGCGGTTTTTCCATGTCGAAACGCACGAGAACAGGTTGCCCATCCATGCCATGGTATCCTTGGCCCTGATGCCGCCGCGTATCTTCCGGTGCACGACTATCTCGCGCAGGCCGCGCTCCGCCGCGTTGTTCGTGGACGGTACGCGCGGATCTAGGACGAACGCGAACAGGCTGGGCAGCGCCCTGCTGAGCTTTACCATGAATTTCTCGACCGCGCCGTGGTTTTTGCACCCGCGCATCATCGCGCGGACCCGCGCGTACAGCCTGCGGCGCACCATGCGGCGCCGGGCGCCCGACATGCGCGCAGACGCGGCGTCGCACGCGTCGGCGTATATCCGCCGGAGCGTTTCGAGCACCCCGGCGCATTTTTTGCACCCGCACGCCTCCGAGGCGTGCCGCATCTCCCGAATTATGTGTGCCCAGCACCGCTGTATGCGGTATCTTTTGTACGGCGTCCATCCGTCGCAGACGAGGATCCCGTCCCATCTCTCCCCGAGCACCTCTCTTGGCACGTCCGCCCGCGGGTGGGCCGCACGACGTACAACGTGTTGCCCGTCGCGGGATCGAGGAATATCCAGACCCACACCTTCGAGCCGTTGAGGCGGATGGACATCTCATCCGCGTGTACCACGGCCGCGCGGCGTATGGATTCCGCCACGTCGCCCGCGGGCCTTCCTAGGCACGCTCCGACGCGGCGCATTATGTTGTGGGGCGTGGTGGGCGACATTTCCAACCCGCGCACCGCCGCCGCGTTCCGGCGGAACGGCATGCGCTCCACGTGGTTCGACACCACCTGCGCGATCACGTTGTGCCCGTAGTTTCCGGCAGACGGTAGTCCCGTTTCCGACAGTATGTTACTTTCTCCGCACGCGCGGCATGCGCACGTATGGATTTTGTGGCGCGTGGTGACCGCCTCCGGGGGCGGACTATCGAGTAGCGATCTTGATCTGGCTGTCAAAAGAGTAACCTGTCTTTGCCGCCATCTGTATCATGGCCGGCCACTTGCTGTCACCATCTATGTTGATGTCCACGGCTTCCTCAACCATGTCGTCTGGTAGGCAGAGGTGTTGTCTGACATGGTTGTGGCAGTTGGAGCTTGGTCAGTATGGCTGGGTCTTCTTTAGGCCGCGAATGACATTTCCCTGTATCGACCGTATTTCCGTTGAAGAATTCAATCCAGGTGTTATTCATGTCCCCAGTCATGTGGACATGGCGGACGTGCTCCGAGTACGGACGCAGAAAATTTTTGGGCGCGTACAACTGCTTGCGGGTGGCGACTGTCTTGGCGCCGGTCACCCGCCGTATCTGGGTCTATAGCGACGCTTGTAAGTTTATGTACATCACAAAATCTGTGATGTAACAAACTCGTGAAAATTTCATGTGTTGGCCATGAAGATATTGAGGAAATGTGGGGAAAGTTGTTTAGTTAGAATCACGATAACTAGTCATGGTACATAATTACATGTCTGTATATATCACGCGGCAACAACCATTGTGATCTATTTTGTTTTTTTGCATTTGCAACGTTTTTTGGAACTGCTTACACGTAGCCTCGTTATTGCAGGATCCAATTTTTTGTTTGATTTGACGAATGGACGCATCATTCCTTCAGATGGCTTTCGCTTCCAATATTTGGCAAAATTATAATAAATTAGATGAATCCGTATACTGCCTCCAAATGTGAGTTCAGGTCAGCATAATATATGGAGTGATCTATTGCGCGTTTGAGTATACTCCAGACCTCTTCTACAGGATTAAGATATGGATGTCCCACAGGATACCACACTATGATGATGTCTCGTTTCTTGAAGAATTCTATTGCATCTTTTGATGTGTGCCATGGTGCCCTGTCAAGAAATAAAATCATCTTTCCTACACGTTCATATACTGATTCAATGTGTTCCAAAAAACTAGTTGTATCTGTTGTTTTTGTATAGTTGAAAAAGTACCTGCCATCAGCAGTCATCGTACATAACATGGAAAATCGTTGATGGCCTCCACTCCACAACATGAATATTCGTTGTCCTAACGTTATCTAGTATTTGGTGGACAAGACTATACCCTTAAAGTTGGATTCATCCTGTGTTGCTATTGCATATCCGAGTTTTGTATACTGTGCAACTTTGCGTATTACACTTTTCCTCCATTCTTCTACTGTTTTTATGGTGTCTCTGTTGATGGGCACCGGTGATGATTTTTTAGTTGAACATCTCCACAGTTTTGCATAATGTCTTACTCT
>CAZIHR010000024.1:0-7414 GCA_964538885.1 uncultured Nitrosopumilaceae archaeon | reverse complement strand
ATAAAGGACATCACCAGTCCTACCACTCCAGCGATAATAAAGGCACCGCCCTCTATTTGAGTTTGTGGAAATAGTAACATCATAATGCCACCACCCACAACACCCCAGTAGAATGAATTTCTACGTTCTAGTAATTTGTGTATGATAGTGTAGTATTGTTTCATGAGTTGTCTTTATGTGTCATATCCATTTTGATACCTCACAGCGTCGGCGTAATTCTTTATTTTCCTCTCTTAATTTTTGATTTTCCAATTCCAAATCTCGGTATGCCTATATGTAGCAGTTCAAAAGCATCTTCTAAAACTATGTCACTCAATTTCCACCCGTCAATCTTTTCTTAGATACATGCTTTCAAAGTGGTTGATGCCTTGTTCTTGCCATTAAGCAAATATGTCTTCTGGCGTCGTATTTCTTTCGTCGCATTGTGTATTTCCTCATAGTGATAATTCCATATTTGTTTTCATGCTTCATTTTCTGAAATTATTTTCGATATATTTTGGTAAAATTCATTCTTTTTGTTTTTCATTAATTTGCCTTCTTGTATATTTTGTAGGAAAAATTCCTACTTGTGTGCCATATGGCCTGAATCGTATGATTCAATTTTTGGCGTAAAAATTTGCCATCAGATGATCAACCTTCAGTATAATTGAAGATAGTCATTTTGTGTGATATCCTGCAATTTTGTGGACATGTTCTTTTATTTTGTCTGGCAATTGAGACATAAATACACCATCATGTATATTTGGGTGTAGTAAAAAGAATGCCTTTGCAATTATCTCTAGGGTTCTAGGTGTTATGTCTACTTTACCATAATTTGGAAGTTTGATGGGTAAGGTGCTCTTTGTTCCTGATGCCACAATACATAGAAACTCCCATTTTTCGTCTAAATAGTGAGCCGCACCATGAATGTCCACTTTGAAGAGTCCATCCACTATTAGGGAGCCATCCTCATTTATGACCGCTCTGTTGGCGTATGGTGCAAGAACGCACTTTATCACATCGTCTCGTACCTTTTCTGAATACCACACCATGAATGTTTCCCGAATTTTTTTCAAGTCTTTATTTAGGATGCAATCACATATAGTTTCAGCATCTGAGATCTGCATCGTATTGTCGTTCATCCATATGTTGAATATGCCATCATTGTATGTTTCCTCTACGCGTATATCATCAACAAATTTGTGGAATATGCGATTTCCACCAAAGTGATCATACTTGAGAGTGTAGTAACTGGTGCGGGGAACTGTAAATACACCATTCTTACTTTGAATGATGAGCTGTTCTGGTCGTCTCTCCAGTACTATTATGTTACTCAACTTTTGTACCCATACCAACGGTATAGTATGACTTTGGCATAACAAATAGTTCGTTGTTCAATTGAATAGTTTTTCCATGCAGAGTATGCATGTTATGGTGTCATGTCGTCTATCATAAAATGTGGTGTTGTGGCTTCGGATATCCACATTGCATTTGTGGCACACCATGGGCTTTACAATTGATGTTATACTACGTCCACCCCAATTGATGGTACACTTGGCTGTAGTAGAGAATTCTTTGGTTTTTGCAATCTTCATTATTTTACCTCCTTAGTTAGTATCAAAAGATACTGTATGATCTGGCCATACGGCCATTCTACTTTCCCACACCGGCCTGCCTGTCAGTCCTGATGGATAATGCAGGTTTGGAAAGCTTGTCAGGTCACAAAAAAATAGAAGAGGAAAAATGGTGGATATCGCTCGAGGTTTAAGATCCATACTTCGTGAGAAATGATGTGTGTCATTAACCATATCTGGTTTCGGCCATTTATGATTCGTCAGGATGAACTGTGTTTCCTAATTCACCATCCATATGTTGCCAAGTCCCTGTCGGACGGTGATATGGATGTCATGGCGTCACTTCGTCCACCTTCCGCTCTATCGATTCGTCCCTCCACTTGTTGTATTAGATCACCTTGAGTCTTGCCTCCTGCACGATGTTTTCCCACTTGAGGGCCATCAGGTGCTCTCCGAACAGGCGCTTGAACGCCGAAAACACACTCTCCACGAGCCGGCGCATGCCGTAGCCTATGCGAGCCTTCCAGTATGTCTGGTTCTCACACTTCTCATTCTTGTTTATCATGTTCAGGCGCGTCACCCTAGGGCTTCCGCCCATCTGGTCCCTTACGGTGATACCCAGCGCGTCTCCTGACCCCTTGCTGCGCGCCGTCACGTTGATCGCGTACATGATGCCGAGGGGTCATCCAGGCCCGCGCGCACGCGGCAATGTTCTTCCTTGAACCGTACGCGGCGTCGCCGAGCAGCAAGTCTAGCGCGATCCTGTCCCGCGTGACGCCCGAGAAGAACGACGCAAGTGGGGAGACGCCGGACGTAGGATGGTTTTCGTATTTCGTACCGTAATCATCCAAATGGGGCGCGGCGAGAGGCTCCTTGTGCAGCGCGCCGTCCGTGTCCACGATCTGTCCGAGCAGAGACTTGAACATGGTCGAGTCCCCCACAGAGTCGTCTGTGACCTCTAGCTCTAGTACCTTCATGGTCTCCGTGTCGACTAGCACGTGTATCTTTACAAAGCCTCGCCTCTTCTTCCACTTGGCCCTGATCCACTCCCCCCTGTTGTGCTGCTTGAGCCCGCTTGTATCGAGCGCCAGCACACGCGACCTCTCCCTGTCTGACACCATCACCAACCCGTTCGGGCCGCGGAGGATGTCCGTGTCAAGCTTGTTGATCCGCTTGTACATCTGGCTGAACACGGGCGTGTTGTACCTGCGCAACATTTTGCCAACCATTCCCTGGAGCTGCCTGTACGGGATCCCCGGCGCGACCCTGATACCGTCGGCCATCATGATGAGCGTATCGGCGTACTGGTACGATGTGCCGACCTTGCCCTCGTTTGCGCGCCTTACGTCATCCTTCCACTCCGGATCGTACTACATGATCAGACCTGCGCCGCGTTTGACGTACTTTTCGTTGTCCGTCTTGGTCACCGCGGCTCCACGTGTACGGTTCACGGGCAGTCCACTCCCCAACGGACGGGCCGCGTCGCCACGTCATTCTTAAATCCATATTCTGCAAGTATACCTTGTGCTTGACATCTCTGTCCCATCATTTTGAACGTTGATGGGACATCGTGTCATGCACATTTGACTCCTAATGAGAAAAGTACCTGACTGGTGCAAAAAATTATTCAGCTAGGCAACATCTACGGGCGCAGTTAGGAAACACAGTTGCAAATTAGTCAATTTTAATAATTAGAATTGCATAAACAAGTTACAATTTGATTCCAGTTCATTTCATATGTCAAAAATATCCTTTGGTGAGAATTTAAATTGTAACATTTGTGCCGTTGATCCTCCACCGTTTCCTCCCTTCCTCTGGATGGTTATCTTACCCAGTTTTAGATTTCCTCTACGTGTTATGTGTGCAGGACCGGAATAGTACGCAATTACATTTTCAATGTCTGCAACCGCCGAGTCTTTTATATCGGGTTTTGTGACAAGGACATAATCCGCATACGGTTGTTTATCCCCCCTGAGAACAGTATTGGTAATCTGGCATCTGGCACCATTAAAGAAGTTTAGTATGGTAAGTTGTTCAACATCCGACAACTCTGTAAGAAAAAAACGCCTTGTGTCCTTGACATCTACCACACCGAGATCTGTCGGGCGGTAACCTTTAACCCCACAATATTTCCTAATAATTGTCACAACGTCATATGGCATATTCCAAATATCCGCATATCTGTCAACCCACCTTTTGTCTATCTGATTGAAACTAGCCGTGAATTTTTTTACGGATATGCCCTTAACAATATCTCCATTTACTGTGACCAATACATCAGCTTTGGTATTAATACCTATTGACCTCGTAGTTCTGGCATCGACTCCCCGTACATAGTCGAACCCCATCATACTTAACCATCTCTTTGCAATACTACTGGTTTTCCATTTCGTAAATTCATTCACCACCAGATCCTCCATGATGAATCCACTCTTGGCCGTCTCCGACATGTTTGTTCAATAGTTGTTTGGGGGCTTGTAATTTACAGCTATTATTTCCCTACTTTTTTTTTGTGTAAAGTACTGCAACGATCTGTTTAGGGTTATCTTGAACACCATGTACTGTGCAGACAGTTCCAGTAATGCGGGTCCATTCTGTTCGGAGATCATAACCGCGTTTGATTTTTCCACCGACCTCACAAAATTCACAAAGTCGTTCAATGGTACGGTTGCGTTATAATGGCCATTTGTGTTATTCATATACGGAGGATCAAGATACATAAAACCTCCACTAACATCCTTGTATTCCTGAAAATCCACCTCAGTTATCGTGAGATGTCTTATCGTCTTTGAGAGTGACAACAATGATTCCAGTTTTATTTTGGGGCATTTTGCACTCTTGCGCATTGGGGAGTTGAACTTGTTGTGCAAGTTGAATCTTATCTTGCCGGAAAATGCATTCTTGGCAAGGTAATAGAACCGCCCCGCACCACGCGTTCCATCCACAAGATCCATTTTCCTGACATGTAGGTAATGTTCTGGCCCCGATCTGGCGGCGTGTTTTTGATATTCGACAAACAGTCCTTCAGGATCCGTTTTTAGTGTGTTAATCAGGTTGGTTATTACCGGATTGTGATCATTATAGATTACACTCCTAGAACCAAACCTGTCACATGCATAGAACGTAAATCCACCGCCCCCACCAAACATGTCATAGATTTTCCCTCGATGTTTTTTCGGAATCAGTAAGTCAAAAATATGTGAAAAGCCAGACTTACATCCTATGTATGGGATAAGCTTCAAACCATTAGCTTTTCGTTGGTTTGTTACAACAAACTGCTGTTTAGCATTGGTTACCTTCAATCATTTCTCAGCCTTCTTGAACATGTTCCCACATATAAAATACCTTTCAATCCTATTTAGTATAAACAATTCTAATACTGATGATAGGATGCGATGAATGAAGGTCAAAAGACCCTCACCTTCCCACTTGGTGGATTCTCTTCGACAAACTTGTTTGCCTCTGCCTGTGCCATTATGTCCATATATTCTCAGAATGGCTATATTGATAAAGTAGTATACTGTATAGAAGATGAGGGCTCAGATTTGACTCTCTTCATCATATGATGGATCAGAAGCCGGACGTTTCATCATAGCCCTCATCAATTTGCTTGCCCACATCAGCCTGCCTGTCAGTCCTGATGGATAATGCAGGTTTGGAAAGCTTGTCAGGTCACAAAAAAGGTATTACTCCCAGATTTACAATTCAATGTTTGCAAAGTGGGAGTATACCATCCAGTACATTTCGTCCAAGCAGTAGTAGCATCTCATTGTGTAATGGTTCATTCAGGTATAGATAGACTGGAATTTCACTGACCACAAGATATTGCTGCCATCGCCCTATGTCTTCCCTCATGTGAAATTTGTCTATCATTTAGTGATAGGTATGGTGTATCTATGGTAAATCCAGATGATATTCGATTGCTTAATTTGCTGGTGACTTTATCGCAATACTCTGAACATATGTGATCTCCGAGTGTCATTTCTAGAAATTGATTTGAACTCATCAATGCGATGACTGCTCTTCTTTTGTATGCAAAGGTGAGAAAACTCAGGTTGTGTCCATCAAATGCCCTGATGGAGTACTCATGATATATTAGAAATGGTGATAGCCACTTCCATGTATCATTTTTATCATCATTTCTCCAAGAGATTAGTTTGTTGATGTTATTTTGGCATGCAACGAGCATTCTTTGAACGGTATCAAATTCTTCTAGAATGTGATATGAGTATATTTTGTGGTCGCCGAATCCCTCCATATTTAATGTCATTGAGGATCACATTGCCTGTAGATCGGATATCGTTCAAGCCCACAATTCGGGTTTGGTAATTAGTGGTGAGATTACCATTTTCTTTGCCATGTGAATTAGTGGGTTTGGTATGTGAACTCCGACATATCTTGTACCAGATTCTATTCTGTTGTTGATGCCAAGTGTGGGGTCTATCACCATACCATCACATACCAGAAATGCATGATCCAACCATATTCCTATGGAAGGTACAAGGACAAACCCTTCATGGTATAGAAATTTCTTGGATGAGATCCTTGCACAGTTAGAATAGCATTTTTTCATTGTAGATTGTCGAGATAATTCTTCTGATTGTATATAATCCACTTTAGTAAATATGGATGCCTTTTTGCGGAATTGTATGCCTATTTTTCCACCAACTGTTGGAAATTCCTTAAATGTATAATATGGCATTTGTTAGAAATTCCCAACTACCGGACATCTACACGATGTGCATTTTACACGTCCATCATTTGATATCCAATTCTTTGGGAATTCAACCACATCACCATTATAATCACACCAACTGTTTTCATAGAAACCCAAAAGATTGCACTCACACTGTAACCAAACTGCATCAGTGTAGAATAGTGTGCCTTCTTTACATTCGAATGCTATTGGTGCTGTATATCCACCCCTGACATCACAACCGCCGTGATACTGTACCAGTACCCTGTCATTCATTTGTATAAACTGGAGTGTAGAGTCAAGTAGGCAATACTCGTCCTCAAATGTGTTCATTGTAGGTGTGTGCTCTCCAATTTCTTCTGCATATGATTCCATTAAAGCGGGCCATAACATGGAATCATCAACATCGATTTTGCGGCAATATTGCATGAATTCAGTATGCAATGTATGATTGTAGTGAAGATTACTACAAAGGAACTTGAATGTATTTATTAGATAACCCTTTGATGGTTCATCCCGAATACGTTGATACACATTAGGAAATCTATCAAATTTGTTTGTTCGATTAATTTCCCACGCTCGACCACATGTATCACCAGAGTCAAGTATACTGGCACCAGTGTTGGAAGTCATCATTTTGTAAATTACTGCTTTTGTTCTAGTGTACCCTGATTGTTTTGGGTGTGGACGTAGATTTCTACTCTCTGCTGATTTTGTGATTATATCATTGGAGATGAGGGTGGCAAGAGCCACACTCCCATCTGTCAATGTTGTGGACATTTTATCCGCCAGTAACTGCTGGTATACCGCAGAGATTCTGCTGGGAATCCCTAACGAGCTTGGCATCTTCGGGAACCAGGTAATTTGGTGTTACCAGATATACCCTATTGTTGTTCTCAACAAATAGTGCCAATGTATTTTTTAGCAATTTCTCTGATTCTCTGGGAACCAGGGATTTTGCCTGTACCAGTTTGCCAGTATTTGGTAGTCGTGTATCTGGGAGATATTCTCCCCTATATTGTGATATTTGGTTCATTAGTTTACCTCCTTGTATAGTATCAAAAGATACTGTATGATTTGGCCATACGGCCATTCAATTCCACACCCGCCTGCCTGTCAGTCCTTGCGGATATTACGGGTTTGAATTGATTTGTCAGGTCACAAA
>CAZIHR010000023.1:0-2913 GCA_964538885.1 uncultured Nitrosopumilaceae archaeon | reverse complement strand
GTATCACTTTGAGATGAACAAGAGTGACAAGCATTGAAAATATGACACCTCTAAGTAAGATTATGATGCTGATGATTTTAGATATAAGATATGATAAATATACACTCCAATCATACGCAACCCAAATTTGTCAACAATTTTTGTATTATATGAAAAGTCAGTCCGCTACTCATGGGCGTCCTTCTCCATCCATTCGGGGTCATCTTTCCTGATCGCTTCGGTGGCCTTTTTGTTCCTAAAGGCAATCAGCGGGGTCTCGTAGTTGTCGATGTCGAGTGAGAAGTGCAGCCGGCGCTCGTTGTAATAGTCGACGTACGCGTCCAGACTGTCGTAGTTCCGGATCTCCTCCTCGATGCTGCGGTGGAACCGCTCGAGCTTGCCGTTGGTCTGGGGGTGGTAGGGCCTGGAGTTTATCAGCCCGATGCCACTCCCGAGCAGCTCCTCCTCGAAGGCCGTCTGCTGCCACGTCCCCATCGGCCCCTTCTTCCTGCCGTTTTGGCCCACAAAGCAGGATCCGTTGTCGGACAATATGGTGGCGGGCCGTCCAAACCGTTTGATCGCAAGCCTGAGCAACAACACGGCGTTCTCGGACGTGGCGTTCTCAAAGAGCGCGGCGCCGGTGACGCACCTCGAGGCATCATCAAGATATGTAATCAGATTATAAGCACGAAACCTCGGATCTTTCATGACGTGCCAGTCCGTGTGCCGCATGGCGTTGGCGTACATCCGCTCGTACCGGACCCACTTGCGCCTCTTGGACCTGGCGGCAGACGCCGTCACCATGCCGTTCTTCTTCAATATCCGGTATACCCTGCCGTAGCTTATATCATGATTCTTTCGCAGGGCCCTTGCAACGCGTCCCACCCCTACCGGCTGCTCCCCGTAGGCCTCTGTCACCAGCCGTATCTGTGACTCCGCGACGTGATCCCTAGGCCTGCCCATCCTCAGGCGCGTGTCACCCGTTATCTGATGCCTCGTCCACAACCTGCGTACGTGCCTGACAGAGACGTCCAGGTCCCTCGCTATCTTAGATGCAGGTACGCCCTTCCCGCGGTTCCTGATTATGTACTGCCTGTCTTCTTCCGAGAACCTGTCCGGCACGGGTTTGTGTGATCGGTGCAGCCTAAAATAATCGGCGATCGGCCTCCTGATCCTAGGCGGACTGACTTTCCGTACAATAGACAATCAAAGACATAGATAGCATAGGTGCAAAGTATAACGTACAATTACACCATATTATGTGATTCAAAGCTGTCAAAACGGAATAATGCACAACCTTGCGCATTAGAATAATTTTCAATTGTCACTCAAGATTGTTTGATCGACACATGCATCATTGCTACAGACAGGATTTAAGGACCATTGCAACGTCTGCTGGAATGGCAGCCACTTTGTATGTTTTGGTCATGATCCTCTTTTTGCCCACCACCAAAAGCCCGTGTCGTCGAAGCCTTCCCACAGTGGAGAAAGACTTTTCAGACCACGACCACTGTGTATCATCTCTTCCCACCCTCCTACAAAGATCCGCATGCTTGACACTACCACCTTTTTTGAGAACAAACCTCAACGCAATTCTTTCATCTTCAGAGAGGCCAGCAACTACCTGTTCTAGTAAATTCTTGGATGTAAGTATCGAAACGATCATTTTGATCTTTTCTTTTTTGACGCACCACATATCCAAGTACAGCGAGTCGCATATTCTATCCACCCATTCTATCGGAAGTTGTCTGAGGAGAGTGGCAGCTTTTGGGGTTGTAGAGATCGTGATTGACTCTGCCTTTTCCTGAAATTGTCGTTCCATTTTTTGAAAAATCAGATCAACGTCGTGTGTATCATGTTGGCGAAATAGATCCTCATCGCTCACCAGTATCTTCGTGATTCCTGTAACGCGATATGTGCCATCCTCATGCCAAGGATGTATCCTTCCAGTAAAGATTCTGCCTTCTTTGTACACATCGGGGTTATTTCCCATGATTTCAACTTCGAATATCTTCCCGCTGGACTCGGCCACCACCCGTATCATGTTACGAGCATCTGCAGATCTCTGTATAAAAAACGTGTCATAAGTGAGATTTTTCATCTGGAGTATCTTTGAGCGAAGCTTCTTATCGTCTACAAACTTGTTGACGAATTCATCTATTATTGTCTTGCCAAAAGCATTCTTTCTATCGTATGCAAACCATGTCAGGACCTGCTTGTATGCCAATTCGTCATTATCAAGGTCCAAATCATACGGACATTCGTTGTAAAAGTTAATCAGCGTGGGACCGTATTTCCACTCCACATATTGGCCAAACAATTGCAAAAAATTATCTTCTGTGATCTTTGGATGCAACACACTAAACCATAAACAAGGGAGATCTTAAAGATTTTCCATGTGGTTTTATAAGCTGAACAAATACCCGTCAAGATTTGATTTGTGGTGGTAGATATTGGTATGGAATGCAGATCAAATAACTACATGTATAAAGAAATATCAAAAATGTAGATGATAAACATGGAAAACACAGATAACGCCAAATCCATGTATATAGCAATACTCGTAAATTTATGTACATCTCAAATTGGTTATGAGACATACGAATTCATGTATTGATCATACAGATATGAGGAAACATGGAAAACTATCTAGTTAAAGTCGAGGTAACTTGTTATGATCAAACAATTTCATTTTTTGACAACCTGCTTTATTGCCTAGAGTAAAATCACTGAATGTTATTTTCTTGAAGGAATTCTTTAGGCGAGTTAAACGCCGTCAAAAACAGAGGGAATTCAGATGACGACATGGGAGATGCAGACCCGCTGGTCATAAAAGAGTATGTCATAAGATTTGCATCAGAGACGCTGTGCGGATCTTTGAATGACTGGTACAGCTTGATTGGATTGGGATAAAATTCACAGGAATTCATGGAG
>CAZIHR010000022.1:0-3681 GCA_964538885.1 uncultured Nitrosopumilaceae archaeon | reverse complement strand
AATGTAGTGAAAAATTTTCCCAATTTGTCCATCACCAGCAGTCAAAACTGCTTCACCATCAAAAGCATATGAATTGATTTTTTCAATCTTGTTTGAACGAACAAAAAATGGATATTTTCCATCAGCTATTTTGTTTTGTGTATCCTTATTCCCCGTTGTAATTTTTGCATGATTTGCAATTATATCCCATTTCCACTCTTCTGGAATCTCGATCGTTTTCCCAAAGAGCCACTTGACTCTCTTGTATCCACTTTTCAATTTATTCACCTTCTATACCTTAAATTTCAATTCCTTGAGATCTTGACACATCTGCAATTTCAGTTTTGAGCGTTCCTTGTCCAGCTTATTCAACTCGTCGATGGTACTCTGGATGTCGATCTCTTCTTCGGGCTCTGAAATATCCACATATCTGGGCACGTTGAGGTTGTACTCGTTCTCCTCCAATTCATCTAGATCTGCAATGTGGGAGTGTCTGTCAACGTCTTTAAACTCACAAAAATATTTTGTAATCTTCATGACATCCTCTTCTCTGAGCTTGTTTCTATTCTTGCTTTCCAGATAGTCCTTTGCGGCATAAATGAATATGATTTTGTTCTTTCTCTTCTTTGTCTTGTTTTTGTTTAACACCAGAACGCATGCGGGAATTCCCGTACCAAAAAACAGCTTCTCTGGCAGCGCGATCACGGCCTCTATAACATCTTCTTTTATCATGCCTTCTCGTATCTTCTTCTCCGTATTGCCTCTGAACAGCACACCCTGCGAGCATATTATGGCTGCTTGTCCAGTGTTGTTTAGCTGTGCAAACATGTGCTGTATGAAAGCAAAGTCCGCCTTGCCTTTTGAGGGTGGTACTCCAAAGCGGAATCTACCATAAGGATCGTTATCTGCGCCCTTGTTATCCCAGTCCATAGAGAACGGAAAATTGGCAAGTACCCTATCATATGTCTTGAGTGTGCCGCTTTCCACATGTTGTGGTTTTACCAGCACATCACCGTATTGTATGGTGAAATGCGTTATGCCGTGCAACACCATGTTCATCTTGCACATTGCCAAGTTGCCATAGTTTGATTCCTGGCCATCAAGCACCAAATTTTTGGGATTGCCTTTCTGTTCCTCTACATGCTTACGAGATATTATCAACATGCCGCCGGATCCACATGTGGGATCACATATGCGCATCCCTTCCTTCGGATTCACTATGTTCACCAGAAGGTTGACCACTTCCCGCGGTGTAAAGAATTCGCCACCTTTTTTCTTTGTAGCATCTGCAAACTGTTCCAGCAAGTATTCATACGCGTCACCGAATATGTCTTCCTTTTCCAGATCGGCATTTCTCAGCCGTGGTTCGTTAAAATGGGACACGAGGTTTGCAAGCTGGTCATCAGGATACTTTCTGGGATCCGAGTATGTGGTATTTGTCAGGACCCCCTCAAGTTTGGGGTTTGCTGCCTCTATCTTTTTGCACAATTCGTCTATCTTTTGGCCCACGCTGCGTCTGACCCTCTGTAGATTCTTCCATCTGGCATCATCAGGCACAAAAAAATCATGGTAGAATTCTAGTCTTGCTTCCTTTTCTGACTTGCCTTGGTTCAATAACCCTTCCATATTCTCCTCAAATCTATCATTGAGGCGTTTGAGAAACAGTAAGGTCATGACGGGTTGCCTGTACTCAGATGCATCAAGACTTCCACGCAGTATATCTGATGCCTTCCATAGGTGTGCCTTGAGGGAGTCTAGTGTTACTTTACTCAACGTATCTGAGGAGGCATGATTACTCTTAATAGCAATTCCCATTTTTTCATCATACCTAAATTGGAAGACTTTTACAAGTAATCTCAAACAAGATATTGTGCACTTTGATGTAGGCAATGGAGTCGAAGCAAAAGAATCGGAGCTGCCAGCTCTCAAACAGCTTGCTGCCATGGGATATGAGTACAAGACCCAAGCAGAACTAAACAAGACGCGGCGCGACTTTCGTGAAGTGTTATTGTATGATCGTCTGGAAGAAGCAATTAGAAGGTTAAATCCAGATCTTGACGAGGACGGAGTGCAGGATGCAATAAAGCAGTTGGAAGAGTACTCTTATCCCCATCATCTAGATGTTGTAGATACCAACGAGAAGATCAGGGCCAAGTTGGTTGAACTCTCATTGTCGGGTGGGCTGGACCCGATAGTAGTGACTCAGAATTTTGGTGACGGATCTATGCCAAAAATAGTACGTGTGTTTGACTTTGAAAATCCACAAAATAACAATTTTCTTGTAACCAACCAGTTCCATCTTGATGGGTTCAAGCATCACATACGTCCTGATTTAGTCATCTTTGTAAATGGGATACCGCTGGTAATAATAGAGTGCAAGTCACCTGCCGTGGCCGATCCTATAGGGGAAGCGGTAGATAGAAAGAACTTTAACAGATACCAGCAACGGGGGGAGGGGTATGAGCGGCTCTTCTTTTACAATCACTGCCTTGTAGCTACATGTGGCACTCTGGCAAGGGTGGGAACTGTAGGCTCCACTGCCAATTATTTTGCAAGATGGTCCAACCCACATCCTATGACAGAAGATGACGTAGAAACACTCTGTGGCACAAAACCGCGTGAGCAGGAGATACTACTTGCAGGACTATTATCCAAGGAAAATTTACTTGAGCACCTGCAAAACTTTGTATTATATGAAACGCGGGGGAATAGGCGCATCAAGATGATTGCAAAACATCAACAGTTTCGTGCAGTAATGCAGTGCGTAAGGAGACTGGATGATGATGGCCAAGACCAAGGTGGCGTGATATGGCATACACAGGGGTCAGGCAAATCATTTTCTATGCTGTGGTTTGCAACCCAGCTTATGTACAAGTTTGACAACCCGCCAATTCTCATAATTACTGACAGAAAGCAGCTTGACAAACAGATCCATGAGACGTTCAAAAAGTGCGGCTTTCCAAGTCCAATTAGAGCAAAATCTGGTCAACATCTCTCCGAACTGCTCAAAAACCCGCGTGGAAAGACCATAATGACGATAATCGACAAGTTTGCAACCCCTACAGTGTCGTTCACAGAAGATCGGGTGGTATGTTTGGTAGATGAGGCGCATAGAAGCCAGTACAAGATAAACGCCGAGCAAATGAGGGTCGCCATGCCGAACGCCATATTTTACGCCTTTACTGGAACTCCGATCACAAAGCCAGAGCGTCACATATATCGTGTATTTGGACCCCTCGTAGACAAGTATGGCTTTCGAGAGTCACAGGCAGACGGCGCAACCATCCCCATAAAGTATCAGGGAAGAATGCCACAACTACATGTCGAAGGGGGTGTTACGATCGATGAGATATTTGAAAGGATATTCTTTGATGTGGATCAGGAACTAAAAGACAAACACAAGAGACAGTATGTCACAAGGGGCCAGATCGCAGAGACCCCGTCACGGATCAAGCAGATAGCACTGGATCTTGTAAAACACTATACCCAACATGTGGAGCCCAACGGCTATAAGGCAATGCTTGTTGCACCGTCAAGAGAAGCAGCAGTGACATACAAAAGAGAGCTTGACCGGATAAACGGCCCGCCCTCTAAGATAATCATGACTTTGTCACTAGGTGAGAGGGGAAAAGATGGCAACAGCTGGGATGAATATTACTTTTCGGCAAAACAGCGGGAGATAGAGTCGGAGAAGTTCAAGAG
>CAZIHR010000021.1:0-7889 GCA_964538885.1 uncultured Nitrosopumilaceae archaeon | reverse complement strand
GATTGTCAATTAAATCATGTGTGAGGTGGCAAACATTGCAATGCAGTATGATCCCAAGATGAAAGCAATCTACGAATCTGCCAGAAAAAGACATGCAGACAAGCACGCCTTGGCCATTGTTGTGGTGGCCAACAAGATGGTGACCATAATGTGGCACATGCTGCACACTAGATTGCCATATCAATCCCGTAATGATAAACTATACCAAAAGAAGCTCCGCACCATGAAACGTGCCGGTTAGACCAATATGTTTGCCTGCGCATTTCATGTTATAGTATCAGCTATAAATCTTATCAATGTGTACTAGGCATGGAACGAAAGCGAATCACGACAGATTACAATAAAACGGCGGGATGGTTAACATGGGTGCTAAATTTTAGGCGCGACCTGATCAGTTACAATTTATTTAAAAGATAAACTTGATTTAAGATAGCTGTGCACCTTGAATCCAATCAATGTTGGAGCTACAACGTACATCATCAAATTAAGCAACAATACTGAGATTCCCAGTCCCAACACTTGTACTTCAGAGCCTGAATCTGCAAGAGTCATTATAGATAGAGTGGAAAGCATCGGTGTGATAAATATACGCACCAAATCCCGGAATATCTGATTTTCACGTTCCATATCTGCAACGGCAGGCGAGAACATGTAATATACCTGGTTGAATCCACTCATAAATGCAGAGCCAGATGATGTGCTCATCACAGTATTGTCACGTACTTCTCTTAGTAATTGTACCTGTGAAGCAAGCTCAGAACCAAATGCCGCAGTAGCAATGAGGCAACCTCCTCCATCTGATGTGTCTTCATCTGGTGTAGTGATGGGCACACAAGTACCATCTACCAGTTCTGTTCCTTGGCCGCAAGTTATAGGCGGCGGAACATCCATACACACACCATCATGCAGCTCCTGATTGGGGCCACAAGTTATAGGCGGTGGAACAGGCGGCGGAACATCCATACACACACCATCACGCAGCTCCTGATTGGGGCCACAAGTTACAGGCGGCGGAGCAGGCTCATGGCCGTCATACGCCACTATAGCTTCGACAAGTAACGAATCAAAACGCAATTCAACTGTATAGTCACCGTTGACCCTCCAAAGTGGGCCTCCCGCAGTAAAGGAATGAGAGAATGTACCATCAGATTCAGGATTCAATTGTGCGATACCTACCCTATTACCGTCAGGTGACTTTATAACAACAGTTATGGCCTTGTTGGCATCATCAACAGGATCATAGTCCTTTATACTGCCAGTTACATTGACCATACTACCATAATTATACGATGACATATCTACTGATGCCAATAAGGGAGGAATATTATGTTCATCTCCAAATACCATATCAGTAAAGCCATAAGATATGATTGAGATTGACAGCAGTGACACAGCTAGGGCCCCCCTAAACCTCATTTTCATTTTTCAATCATGCAAAGAGTATTTATGTATTCAATGAAAGAAAAATTGACTACAACATGCCTTGTTTATACCCATTTTGCTTGGTGGTATAATGGCAATTTTTGTAGTAAATGCCAAATCACTGCAAAATACCAGTTGGGAATGATTGTAAATAGATCAAAAACGCACCACATGTAATGAAACTGCACAGAACCCGAGTCTTACAGTTGTCACTTGTTGCTATATTTTCAGCATTTTTGGTAGAGTTGAGTTTTGGTTTAGTTGCAAACAGCCTAGCACTGCTCACAGACAGCATACATGCATTACTAGATAGTGTGGTGACTGCCATCTTGCTTCTAGCTGCACGTTTTGCAATAAAGCCACCTGATGCAGAGCACACGTATGGTCACGGCAAGATAGAGTCACTAGGTGGGCTGATTGGTGGAATCGCAATATTTCTGATTGCAGTATTTTTTATTTACGAGTCATTAAATAGATTGCAGAGTCCCCCACCAGATATAATACCGGGAATTTTTGCAATAGCAGGTGGAATATATGCAATCGGTGTTGACTGTTTCAGAATAGTTCTCCTAAAAAAGTCAATCAAAAAGATTGGCGGCACCACACTCAGAGCCGACTTTTATCATACATTGATGGATCTTGGCTCCACAATTGTTGCAATAACAGGAATTGTATTTGTCACATATGGCTTTTATAGTGGAGATTTCATTGCAGCACTAATTCTGGGAGTCTTACTTGCAGGATTGAGCATCAAGCTGATCTACAGAACTGCACAGGATCTAACTGATATAATTTCACCTGAATTGGTAATCAGTGTTAGGGAGATTGTCAGCAAGACCAAAGGAGTTATCGGTGTTGGTCCTATACTGATGAGAAGATCCGGCGATACCGTATTTGCCGATGTCACCATATCCTTGAGAGGTGATGCAAGCTTTGATGATGCACACAAGATAAGCAGCACAGTTGAAAGTAACATCAAAAAAAAGATTCCAAATGCTGCAATTACAGTACATTTTGAGCCAAGTTGGAAAGATGTTCCAGTAGACTCTAAAGTATACAATATTGCAAAAAATGTATCAGGAGTTAGAAACGTTCACAATGTAAGCACCCATAGAATCGAAGGAAGAACATATGCAAATCTACATGTTATGGTGGACAGTGGAATCAATTTGGCATCTGCACACAAGATATCAGAGACCGTAGAACAGCGAATTCAACATATCATCAAAGATGTAGAACACGTTACAGTTCATTTAGAACCATTTACTACCCTGCCAAAAAATTTCCAATCCGAAGACAAAAACTCTACAGAAGAGATCAAATCAATACTAGAACAATATCACAACATAAAAAAAATTGGGCGTATAGTGTCGTTAAATTTTGGTGGAGTTTTAAAGATTGACATTGACTGTTCCTTTGAAAAGTATACCCTGATAGAAGATATTCATGATATGATCTCAGAGATTGAACACGACATAAGAGCCCAGATCAAAAACTCGGTTGTCACCATCCACCCTGAACCATCATAGTATGATGCCTGTAACATACATTATGACCATTCCAATACAAAGTCCCAATACAACTGACGCACTTGATAGATTGGAATTATCTTGCTCCCGCAGCCACTTTACAAGCACCAACAATATCTGAAATATTGCACCTGCACCAATTGAAAGAAATATGGCCGAAGAGAACGGCGAAGATGCAATACCGCCAACCCAGGCACCAAAGATTGCTGGCGCACCCGCGATCATCCCTAGACAAGCAAGCATTCCTATTTTGGTTTTCTCTTTAGATAGGGGTGCGGCAATAGCTATACCTTCTGTGGTATTATGAATGGCAAATCCAACTATAAGAAACGTGCTAAACGCAATTGAGCCCAATCCAACAGCAGCACCGATTGCTAGCCCTTCTCCAAAGTTATGTAATCCTATTCCAATTGAAATCATCAAAGCAATTGCAACTGGCCTGCTGAATCTCGAGACTCTTGCAGATCCCACAAGTCGTTCCCCCGCATAGTATAGTCCCAAAAACGATAAAATTATTACAGTAGCAACAAGCATGCCCCCGTTGAGGCTGTCTGCAATATTTTCAGCAGATATGTCTAGTGCCTCTTCTACAGAATCAATACCAAGAAACAAAAGTAAACCGGCAGTCAGAGCTAAGAAGAAATTATGCTTTTGTCTGCTGAGATTTTTAATGAACGGCAGCCACAACAGTCCAATCATTACTGGAATTATACCCACATAGGTGCCTATCACACTAAAGAATCCTAAAAGCTCCAAGCTGGGCTCTAACATACGTGCTGCCGCCTTGACTTCCTTCTCAAATCTGGTTCCATCCTCTATTGTCAGTCCTATGGTGTAAGGCTCAGCTTCATTCCATTCAAATGGTATTCTTACAATGTTGGTCTCATATCTGTCAAGAAATCTGTCAGGTTCTACAGCAGCTGGCTGAATTCTGTCATTGACATCTGCCATGACAACCTCCACTGGTATTGGGCCAGTATTTCTCACAGTAACTATAATTTCAGAATCCGCAAAGTCGATTTTTTCCATGGTGATCTCTGGTAGTGGCACTCCGACATCAAGCATCTCCGAGCCAGGACCAAAAATGTATGCTATCATCACCAAAAGAAATGCAAAAGGAATCAGCCCACTTGCAAGTAATCTGCCATTTGATGCATTTCTGCCAAGTTCCATCTTTTAATATTCCTTCTGTTCAGAGTCAGAAACCACAAACATGCCCACCCACCCCTTTTCTGAGAATTCTACTTTGTGTGCATGAAACAGGTATTTTCCAGGATACTGATACTGGAACTCCATTATGCCCCGTTCGGTCTGAGATAAGGTCACCATATCAGTGTATAGTGATGGTACGGTGTCAGTTCCTGTTGGGTAATAGTAGTACAAATTTCCATGTAAGTGAAAGTTGTTAATTGGATCAAACTCGACCATATTAACTACATAAATTCTGATTAGCTCATCTGTATTAATTTGGATTGGATGGTGTTGATAATAAAATGGAATTGTATTTGCGGCATAAAAATTATTTTCGGCATCAAAGTCAGTGTCAAGGCCGTTTAGCACCATCACCATCTCGTCTGCTTGAGGGCGTCCCTGTTTGGGATCAACAATATACACACCATACAGTCCGTGTACGATGTGCTCTTCAAGCGGCATGACATGGCAGTGGTATGGGTGAACGCCGACAGGTCCTGCTATAAACTCGTAGGTGAATTTGCCGCCGGGCCCTACTGATTCAAACACACCATCCATCTCTGCAGGATGTATTCCGTGGAAATGTATGGTGTGTGGCTTGGAGCCATTATTTGTAAAATGAATTCGGATCAAGTCGCCCTCAGTAGCTCTGATGGTCGGTCCAGGCACCGTACCATTAAAGGTCCACACATTGTAAAATATATCTGGAGCCACTTCCATAATTTGGTCGTCTTTTGCAACTATTACAAATTCTCTCAATACAGTTCCATCAGATAAGGTGGACACTTTACCGTAATCAAAGTTACGTAAAAATTCCATCGGATCAAATTGCATAGTGGCTTTTGTGTATAATGGGTCAAGTACTTCGCCGGTAGTCTTTACTATACCTCCGGTATGTGTGAGAAAGATCTTTTCTGTAAGCTGGGCATCTGTTACAGATGAAATTATTACAATGGATAGCAGCACTATGGATGCAATCACCAGACTCATCAATAATGTTCTCAATTATTTTTTGATGCGCGTATAGTATATTTAAAGTTAGCATAGGCTAACTTTTTTAGCCTTGGCTAACTTTACGGCAACTCAATCAAGTACGACAAAAATTAGATTTAAACGAAAGAGCTAATTTACCAAAGCATGCAAAAGGCAAGCTTGTTGCTGATAGTTACTGGAGGAATACTGGGACTGGGTATAATTCTGTCTTTTTATGGAAATCATATACTGTTTGATAACTTGACAGGAAATGAAGGCAGTATAGAGGCAGGAGAAGAGCTAGTGGTAGAAACCAAACTAAATAGAACAGACATGAATGGAATTTATGCCATTCAGATAATAGAAGGTGATGATGACATACAGGTACATGTGCTTGATCCATATAATATGCAGATAAAATCTGAATATGTGGATGAAGAGTTGTTTGAAGGTACATTTGTAATAGATACTGATGGAGTATACAAACTAGTTGTAAAAAATGACGGTTCAAGTCAATCTAAAATCTTTGCTGTGATGGGGCCAGAACCTGATGTAGGTGCAAAATCATTAGGTTTTATCTCGCTGTATATTTTAACTATAGGTCTTTTGGGTATGGCGGGTGTAGGAATCTTTGCCATCAAAAATAGAAAGAGCTCTTAATTCAGATAACTGTCCATAGTTTCCAGTCCTTTGATGGCAGAATCAAAATTTTCATTATCTTCTATTATTTGAGTTAATTTTTCTGCATTGGCAGAAAAGAATGTCTTTTTACCATCGGATCTTTGGTCAATAAAGCCAGTCTGAATCAGATAGTTTAATTTTTCTTTTACGTCATCTTCTGAGAGATAAGCTATACTTGCTAGGTGTGTGCAGTCTTTTTCACCATCTTCCAACTCTGCAATTAGAGATGAAGTGACAGCATCAAACATACAATCGACGACTTTGTCTCTATCAAAAGAGTCTGACATTTCTTTGCAATAAGATATAGTAATTTAAAAATGTCCCGACACGAAAAGCCTTTTGCTTCACATGTAATTCAAATATTTGGCAATTTTACTATGTACATTTTCTGGAATGGCCAAAGCCAATAAGATAATTAAGAAAAAAGTTTATTCTTCCTTATGCAGCAAATGTGTCCAAAAGACAAATCTGGAAGAGGCATTCACTGTTTTTGTATAGATGTTGATGCCAAGGTGGGCATAAAAAAATGCTGCAAATGCAACCAATGGAATCTTCAAGGACGAGATTGGGTGGATGACTCGGACTATAAATAACTTGGATGCAAGAGTCAAAAGATTCACACCACTGTTCAATCTCTTTATCTAGATATTGTAGATGTGGAGTAACTGCTCAGGACGTGCCTAAAATTTAGCAAATGTGTAAACTGTATCTGGTTACCTAGTGCGTAAATTTCATCCTTTTTGCATGGACAGTTAAGCGAAATGTGCTAGATTCCACACATTCGGGCGGGGGTTCTGGCTCGCCTCAGATCAATATTCATCAGATATTCAAACGTATGTTGTGTCAGTCTGAATAATTCATCACACATTGATAGTATGATATGACATATCTGCCACTCATTATAAAATGGCAAAGAATGGTAAAAACATAACATCCTAGCTACCACATCATCTATTATTTCTTTCATTCCCTCAAGCTGGCGATATCCGGTTTCTATATTTCATCTATTTTTGTATCTTTTTAGATCTATTCTAGGATCGTTTGTAGCAAACCCGATGTATTTTTGTTCAGGTTTTGTAGGATCCTTTCATTATTCTATCTTCATACAGTTTGTGGTAAAACCAGTCTGACTTTCCATGTCAACTTGAGATGTGCTGGTTCTGGCATTGCGCGCAAACTTGTATAGTGCAATTATTACATTGGGACTGTTCCTGCATGGCATCAGATATTTCACACCATGTCTCTCCAAAGTTTGATTACTTTGACTGAAAAGAATTCCCTGTCAAGCAGTATCAATTTGGGTATAATTTCCATATTGTCTATACGACATAGCATTTTTTTTCAAGAAATTCAGGCACGGAATCGCTCATCCTCATGTGGTTGTATGATGAGATTCAGCGATGTGGATTACTTGATACACTATCGTGATGTATCGCTCAAAGTATTTGGTATTATTTTCGTACTTGGGGCAAGCTGTATTATAGTCGGGCTTTTTCCCCATAATACTCTATTAGGCGCATATCAATTGCAAGTACTGGTCTTTGAGATATTCGCTTGATTGACTTTGTCATTATTTGGTTATTCACTTGACTATCAAACGCGTTTTGTATGATTGGGGAATATGCACTCTTGAGCTTGGAGGCATACCACATGTCTGTTGGCACAATACTGTCCTGTCCAATTTTTCTACTGTTAGTGCATCCGCCCACATTGCGGTTATATATTGCGGCTTGTATCATGCCTACTATCAAATGCCCCGTGTCAAATATTGCATTATATCTGATGGACATGTAAAATACATTGGAGAAACTTGCCCATCATGTAGACTAGATATAACTGTGGGTTGTTTACCCATCTGATTGGTTTTGTTTTTAGACAAATCAAATCTTCTCAATATTTCACTTGTTTTGTTTGTAGACATGATAACCACCCCGCCGTAGTTATTGTGATGGAACGACCCCTACACAAAAATGGGCTCCGCGCCCTTGTGTTTGAATGGGGCAGTCCGAGCTGCTGTCTAAGTTGGCTTTATTTTATGATAGGTGCGTGCAGCTTTCGTTTCACCATACATCCGCAAGGAGGTGATAGAAAGGA
>CAZIHR010000020.1:0-5752 GCA_964538885.1 uncultured Nitrosopumilaceae archaeon | reverse complement strand
GTGCAGGCTAGGCCATTCGCGTCTATCTGCATTTTTCATGGCCTAGCGTCAGCTATAAATCTTATCAATGTGTACTAGGCATGGAACGAAAGCGAATCACGACAGATTACAATAAAACGGCAGGATGGTTAACATAGGTGCTTGTAATTATTACATTCTGTTTAATTTTCAGATGGTTTTTTTTTATCAAGTATTCAACTCATGCCTAAAATTGACAAATTTCCAAAAATCATATGAATAGGTATATTTGTTTTGATGGATTCAAATTATACAGTAGGAAAAAACACAGGGGGAAAATTTCAACAACGTCTAAATTATACAAAAAATCTATTTGACATGTCATGCCGATATCAAGCAGGAATGTTGTGGAAGGTACAGCAAGGGCACCACATAGAGCAATGTACAAAGCCATGGGCCTAAAAGACCATGATCTAGACAAGCCATTTATTGGCGTATGTCATACAGGAAACGAGGCAACGCCATGCAACATTCACCTTCCTAAGCTTGCACAAAGTGCAAAAAATGGCGTATCAGAAGGTGGCGCGACGGCGCGGGAATTTTCAACTATTGCAGTATCAGATGGCATCGCAATGGGACATGAAGGTATGAAATCATCGTTAATCTCAAGAGAAGTAATTGCAGACTCGATTGAATTAATGATGCGAGCTCATCAATATGATGCAGTTGTAGGAATTGCTGGATGTGACAAAAGTCTACCAGGAACAATGATGGCCATGGCTAGAATAAATCTGCCATCAGTCTTTGTTTATGGTGGAACCATCATGCCTGGTATGTTGGAAGGGAGAGAGCTTACTATAGTTGATGTGTATGAAGCAGTTGGTGCATACGATGCGGGGCATATATCTTTGGAGATGCTCAAAGATGTGGAAAATACAGCATGCCCTAGTGCAGGTTCATGTGGGGGAATGTTTACAGCAAATACCATGGCGTCGATCTCTGAGGCAATAGGTTTGGCATTACCGGGTAGTGCAAGTCCACCGGCTGAGGATGAAAGAAGAAAAGAGATCGTATATGAGACTGGAAAGGCATGTGCCAAACTAGTAAAGCTAGACATTAAACCACAAGATATACTTACATTTGAGGCATTTGAGAACGCGATAACCATACTCAATGCAGTGGGTGGCTCCACCAATGGTATACTTCATCTGTTAGCACTAGCACATGAAGCCAAAATAAAATTGACGTATGATGATTTTGAGAGAATACGAAAAAAGACACCTCATATAGCAGACATGAAACCGGGAGGCAATTACGTGATGAACTCACTTGACAAGATAGGAGGTATCCCATTTGTATTAAAAAAACTGCACGACGGTGGATTTGTACACGGGGACTGTCTCACAGTAACAGGAAAGACAATCAAAGAAAACCTCGACTCGATCATAATTCAGGAGCAAGGACAGCAAATAGTCAGACAGACGAACAATCCAATTCACGGCACCGGGACTGCCGTCATATTGAAAGGTAATCTTGCTCCCGATGGTGCGGTAATCAAAACAGCAGGAGTAGAAATAACAAAATTCACAGGCACGGCAATAGTTTTTGATCGTGAAGAGTCAGCATTTGAGGCAGTATCAAAAGGTCAGATAGACGAGGGACATGTTGTTGTGATTAGATATGAGGGACCAAGGGGGGGTCCAGGTATGAGAGAGATGCTAGCAACTACCGCTGCACTTGTAGGTCAGGGGCTAGGAAAAAAAGTTGCGATGGTCACAGATGGTAGGTTTTCTGGAGGTACGCGTGGATTCATGGTAGGGCATGTAGCACCAGAGGCATATGTGGGTGGACCAATTGCACTTGTCAACAACGGAGACAAGATAACAATAGACACGCAAGCAGGAATAATAGAACTTCATGTGTCACCTGAAGAGATTAAAGAAAGAAGAAAGACATGGCAATGTCCAACACCCAACTACACAACAGGTGCATTGGCAAAGTATGCCTCACTTGTAGGCTCTGCAGCACACGGAGCAGTGACTAGCCCAATTCATCTGAAATAATAAGCATTAAACGCATTATAAAAAAACCACACAGTCATTTAAAATGATACAAAAAACAAGTTAATTCCTTATTGGAACTACAAAATAGTGCCATTACAATAAAGATAACTGTTAACGTCCTGCTTAAATTTTAAATGGTTTTTCTTGTCAAGTATTCAATTTGTATCTAAAACGGGTTAATTACTAAAAATTATTTTTTCAGTTACAAAAAACAAAAGCTTGCTACAGAAAAAAATACAAGACACACTCAAAAAGACGAATTTGTGTGGAGCACACTATACATAGAGTCAAAAGTTGGAGAATTATGCGAGATATATACAGGAATTCACTCAAAAAATATGACACAATTAATGATGTGTGGATTGTATAATGACAGAATTTTGTAAAGGCAACCCAGATCAATTGAATGACATGTCTGAATAGACACGACGTGTAATTGTGGATCACTCATATTATCAAAAGAGAATTTACACAATACAAAAAAGTCAATAGAAGTATAATTGTAACTTGAGATGTTGATAAATAAAAGACAAAGTCAAAAAGTGTGAAAATATACCATTGATTGATTCTTGTATGGTTGTGAGATGTTATATCCTCAGCTGCGCAAACTGCTTATCAAAAGTGGATTGTACAGTATGGTCATTTCCAAAATTGGTCTTGAGATTGTATTCGGATCGTTTGGACTCTAGATATATATGCCAATGTTCAAGCTCGGCAGCAATTATGCGTGATGAATGCTCCTTTGCAAATTGTTTTTGCTGTTCATCATTTTTACCCTCAACTCGATATCTTTTTTGACAAAGTGAGTGTCTAATATGTGTCGTGATGTGATCACGTAGCAGTTCGGCAAGATCAAAGTGTCCCTGCTCATGATTTAATAACTCTGGAGTGACACACATCTCCCGCACCCACGACAAATGTGGTAAAAATTCTGTCACGATGTGTATATCTTCGAGGAAAAACAAGATGGCATTCTCTATGCTTTCAGAGTTTACACGCCATGTAGATCTATATCTTATAATGCTTGATACATCATCAAATGCGCCCGGGTTTGGCTCTGCTTTATAGTCCAGCCATGTCAGATATGTGTTTTTTGACCAGTTTATGGTATCTTGAGGCAACAATGCTTCTTTCCCAATATGAGATAAAATGATTGGGGTTGAGAGAGTATACTTGTCTTGCAATGTAGAATAGCTGCAAATTTAATCACCACGTAACACTAGATTCAATTTATGATGTCCGTATCATGTAAGAGATGAATTCAGTAATTGGTTGTTGGGTTTTGCTTGATGATTTGGCAGGTTTCTGTAAATCTCTATACAAACAACGAAAAAGCAAGATGTTGCAGTTTTTGTTTTTTCAAAGGTAGACAAAAAAATTATTGAGCTTCCATTCTGGCAAGCCAATCATCTTCGTGATCTTTGGAGGATTCTGCGCGTTGCTTTCCTGGAATTGGACGGGCCACATTGTCAGAGTTACCAAATACAGGTACTGTCGGTAGAGTTTCTGCATCCATGGGTGTGGGGGTCGAAGGTACCGATTCTGTGGGTGCTTTTGGAAGAATACTCTGAACGTTGAGTGGTTCTGATATATCCAAGTACGAGACGGCTGACTCTTGTAGAGACTGGGCAGGAATGGTCATCTCTTGTGCTTCAGCATCAAGATCAGATATTCTCTTTTGTACATTTTGAATTTCAGCGACTTCATCAGCTGAATGTTCTATCATCTCCGATGTACACATCTTGACCGTCTCAAATGTATTCTCGGTGATCTCTTCACTTTTGAACTGCATCCGTGCATCAAATAGAAGCAATTTTGCTGATTTTGTCTGTTCTTCAAGCACTGTTAATCTTGCCTCAAGCTTTGTTTTGACTATATTTTCTGTCTCATTTAATGACACAATTTTAGACTTGTATTTTGCATGAATTATCTCAGCATCCGTCTTCATGTCATCATTTTCTGAGACAATATCCATCAATGCCTTTAGGCGGCGCAATGTAAGCTGTTTTTCACGCAGAAACCGCTGGGAGTCAAGTCGCCACTTTGGAACAAAGATAATTACGTCACTTTGAACTACAAGCTGCTCATAAGGTACTTGTTGAAGTCCATAAAAACCACAATCAACGCCAACAGATTGGACACTACCATCAATGTCAGTCATAGTCCCGATGACCTTGCCCATGAGCGTACCATACATGTCTTTGACGTTTTTGCCAACTATCTCAATATCGCTATGTGTCATATGTATGGATTTACAGATTTGTTTAACCTTCATTATGTTAGAAAGCTTTTCAGTTTTGGTAAGATATTTTTTACAAAGATCATTATGGGGTATTGCTTCCAATATGCAGTTAACCCAGATGTGCCACAAGCCACGTCTTTACGGAGATAATTTGGGATCACACATTATAACTTGGTTTGAAATTCGAACGTGGCCAATATCAATATGGTCAGTTCCAGATAGAGCAAGAATCGACATATCATCCATTCGTTGTACATCAGTAAAATAGTAAAAGCACATCATCCTAGATACAATGTAATTTGTCCTAGTTCTGGCCCTCATTGTCTAGATCTCGCGATATCCAGTATATCATCCATCTATTTTTGTATCTTTTTAGATCTATTCTAGGATCGTTTGTAGCAAACCAGATGTATTTTTGTTCAGGTTTTGCAGGATCCTTACATTATTTTATTTTTCTATCTTCATCCAGTATTCTGCGGAATTCAATTGGCCCTCCATCTCAACTGTGGATATGTCAGTTCTTGTATTGCACGCAAACTCGCGCAACGCAGCAATGACATCGTGCGTGTTTCTGCACAGCATCATATATGTCACGCCGCGCTTATCCAGAGTCCTGATGCAATCCACAGAAAAGAACTCCCTGTCAACAAGTATTAGACTCGATTCAATTCCTAAATTCTGTATAATGGTTAGTGTTTTTTTTTTTCAAGGAAATCAGGCACAGAATAGATCATCTTCATGTGAAATGCTGCAAGATTCAATGATATAGTCTTGTCTACACCATATATCGTGATGTATCGCTCAAAATATTTGGTGCCGTTTTCGTATTTGGAGCGCGTTATATTGTCGTCGGGCTTTTTACCATGGTATTTTATTTTGTGCA
Organism: uncultured Nitrosopumilaceae archaeon; assembly: GCA_964538885.1. Taxonomy (GTDB): domain Archaea; phylum Thermoproteota; class Nitrososphaeria; order Nitrososphaerales; family Nitrosopumilaceae; genus JAPOPJ01. The sequence continues at coordinate 606 of CAZIHR010000020.1, read as the reverse complement.
TGTCAATTGCTATGGTGGATCTCTTTGAAATTCGTCCATGTTGCTTTAACGTGTCCTAGATGGTTACACATTTGTGCTTCGAACGCAGATTGTATACTGTCAGGATCCGCACTTTTGAGCTTGATTGCAAACTATCTAACTGATGATATTACATTGCCGCATGTAAATTTTCCAGCATTCGCGCACCCGCCTACATTGGAGTTGTACACAGCCGCCTCCACAATGTCGTCATTCAGATATTCAGTGCCGAATATTACATTATATCTGATGGACATGTAAAATACATTGGAGAAACTTGCCCATCTTGTAGACTAGATATAATTGCGGGTTGTTTACCAATCTGATTGGTTTTGTTTTTCCAACAAATCAAATCTTGTCAGTATTTCACTTGTTTTGTTTGTAGACATGATAACCACCCCGCCGTAGTTATTGTGATGGAACGACCCCTATACATGAATGGGCTCAGCGCCCTTGTGTTTGAATGGGGCAGTCCGAGCTGCTGTCTAAGTTGGCTTTATTTTATGATAGGTGCGTGCAGCTTTCGTTTCACCATACATCCGCAAGGAGGTGATAGAAAGAAATCATTGGAATTGACATTGGAAAGAG
>CAZIHR010000019.1:0-15038 GCA_964538885.1 uncultured Nitrosopumilaceae archaeon | reverse complement strand
CGACAGATTACAATAAAACGGCGGGATGGTTAACATAGGTGTTTGCTTTTGCCGGACGCTTGGAAGAACGGTTCTTGGGTGATATATCATCTGAACTCCTTCTTGTTGGCATATATGATTAAATTTACGAGCGTTGCTATACTTGTAAACCCAACAACTAAAAACGCCCCAATCTACTCTGGTACATTGAGCAACCACAACACACTTGAGATCGGATTTGACGATACCGACTCTACAAAAGGCATGTGCACCACGTTTCTCGCATATAAGATTGTCAATATGCTCAAGGGACAAGGAGTAAAATTTCTCGATTTCCCCAGACTGATCAGATTCAACCCAAACATACCATGGAAGACACGCGGTAATGGCGCAGTATCTCTGAGAATCAGTGTCGACGATCCTGCCAAAGTCAAGATGCAAGTAAGAGATATGGTGGTGAGATACTCGGATGTAGAAAACGGTGCAAATCCGGGCCTTGTATTCATTGAGGGAAGAGTACCCGACACGCTTTCTAGATTCAGCGATCTAGCACTGTGGCGACTGGTAGGCAGGCAGAAAGCAAGACAGCTTGCGGCAGAAAACGACATGGATTTTTTTTACATGGGAAACGGGCAAGGACTAGTTGGTGCAATAGGGGCCATCGGCTACTCATTTGATGACCACACACTTGAGCTTTTAAGCTACCGCAAAGAGTCAAATTTTGGAAAGAGGCGGCAGATATCTCCTCACAGTGTGCGGCAGATTCAAGAGGAAAACTCGCATACATTTAACAGCTTTGACGAAGAGAGTGGCAAGGTACTAATCGCCCCACATGGACCAGACCCAGTATTTTACGGCATACGCGGGGAAGATATAGACTCACTTCTTCATGCTGCAGGTATCTTAAAGACGAATGAGAGACCAGACGGACACATGATCTTCAAGTCCAATCAAGGAACCGGCGATCACATGAAAAACATGCTTGAATTTGCAGACATAGGACCATACATGTCAGGAAGAATAATAGGCACTGTAAGTACAATACCTGAAACTCTTGTTGGTGGCCACGTATTTTTTACAATATATTTTGAGGGACACGAGTTCCGATGCGCCGTATACAAACCCACCGGCATGACGCAAATAGCACGGGGACTGATCCCTGGTGACAGAATATGTGTGGGCGGCGGCATAAGAAAGGCATCAAAAAACTTTCCCAGGGTGCTCAATGTGGAATTTATCGACGTGCTTGATCTCAAAAGGCACACCATCCATGTCAATCCCATCTGTAGTAGATGCACCAAAGCAATGAAATCAAAAGGCATTGGGCAGGGATATCAATGTACAAGATGTAAAAAGAGATCCTCTCAAAAACAGATCCTAACAATACCAAGAAAAGTCAAAAAACGACTGTATGTGCCCATGGTATCTGCATATAGACATCTAGCAAGACCTGCTCAAAGAATTGGAAGAAAGAACACAGTATTAAAATTCAACGAGTCACTTCCATGGATCAAGAGATATAGAGATTAGATAGCGGGGAGTAGATTTGAACTACTGATTTGCGGGTTATGAGCCCGCCGGGATGACCTAGTCCAAAGAGTCTGACTTCCCCACCCCGCTGATCCATAAATAAATCAGGGCCGTATATACGCTTTCTGAAAAACACATGAAAGTAATTAATAGGATTTTCTGCAATTTCACCATGTGGACAAGAGACTAGGAATCGCCGTAGTTGTGATAGGTGTTACATTTTCCATCTTTATGTTGACATCACCAAACGACCCCATTCCAATCCCAGAACCCACATCTATGAAAACTGAAGACAGTTCCGTAAAAATACTAGCAGAGAATCTTGAAAAGCCACGCTCCATTGCAATACATGAAAACAGAATATTTGTGACAGAGAAGAAAGGAACAATCAGAGTCATTGACGAGGGCAATCTCCTTGAAAAACCGCTAGCCACACTGCGCGCGGCTAATGTCTTTGACGGCGGACTATTAGGAATAGCACTTGATCCCGACTTTGAATCTAACCACTTTATCTATGTGTTTCTTACGTATGAAGATGACGGCAACCTGTGGAACAAGATCCTACGTATCACTGAATCAGAAAACAGACTTGTAGATGCACAGACCATATTTGACAGAATTCCAGGTTCTGCATTCTCCAATGGCGGTTTTGTAAAATTTGGACCCGACAAAAAGCTGTATGTAGGCACAGGAAGTGTATCTGATTTGTTTCACACGTCACAAGACCTTGATTCGCTGTCTGGAAAGATCTTGCGTCTAAATTATGATGGAAGCATACCTGACGATAATCCATTCCCCGGCTTGCCTGTCTACTCGTACGGATACAGGAATCCACAAGGGATGACATGGGATAAATCAGGAAATATGTATGTGGCCGACCTTGGTCCAGATAAAAATGACGAGATAAATCTAGTTATTTCTGGTGGAAACTATGGGTGGCCAGAGCAGGAATGTGCCGGAGACGATCAATTCCAGAGTGCAATTCTGTGCTACGACCCCAGCATAGAACCAGGAGGAATCATTCATTATTCAGGAACACAGATCAATTTAGAGTATCCATTTGTGATGGCATCACTGCGAGCTACAAACTTGTACCAGTTGGACTTTGAAGAAGGACTTGCATCCCAAAAGTCTATCTTGAGCGGAACAGGCAGAATCAGAGACGTGGTAGAAGGTGGAGACGGAAGCATTTACGTAATAACCTCAAATACTGATGGAAAAGGTTTTCCAAGCAGTAACGACGATAAACTGTTGAGGATATTGAAATAACATGCCTAGCTCGTCGATTCCAAAGTTCTTTGAAAAGTCGCGAAAAGAGCGTCTAGATGCAATAGTAAATTTTGCAGGACTGTCAGCAGATGACCGCAAAATACTGGAGAATCCCAACGGTGGCATATCATTTGAGAAGGCAGACAAGATGGTGGAAAATGCAGTAGGAATATTTTCACTGCCACTGGGAATTGCTACAAACTTTAGAATAAATGACAGAGACTATCTTATTCCGATGGTAATTGAGGAGCCATCTGTAATAGCTGCAGCTTCAGGAGGAGCCAAAATTGCAAGAATTGCAGGTGGATTTTCTGCCGCTGCAGATGAATCCTACAGTATAGGACAGATTCAGATACTTGATGCAAATCCTGATGCTCCAAAGTGTATTGAAGATGCTTCACAAGAAATACTCAAACTTGCCAACTCCAAAAGTAGCACGTTGGCAGACATGAACAGAGGAGCAAAAAAGATATCATGCAGGGAGATTGAGACGGGTACCAGAAATATGCTCTTGGTGGAGCTGCTAATAGATGTAGGCAATGCCATGGGGGCCAACATAACAAATTCAATGTGTGAAGAAATAGCTCCACTGATCGAGAAGATATGTGGTGGGAGAGCACTATTGAAAATTCTATCAAACTATTCTACAAGCAGAATGGCTCGTGCCACTGCAACATTTGAAAAAGATGCAGTAGGTGGAGTACAGGCAGTAGATGACATGATACTTGCGTTCGAATTTGCTGACAGTGACGTGTATCGTGCAGTCACCCACAACAAAGGAATAATGAATGGAATTATTGCAGTTGCAAATGCGACCGGTCAGGACAGCAGAGCAATTGAGGCTGCAGCAAATGCGTACGCAGCATCTTCAGGCAAGTACCGCTCCCTGAGCAGATGGAGCAAAAATGCAGATGGCAACTTGGTCGGCACCTTGGAGATCCCACTCTCAGTGGGCACCGTTGGAGGAATTGTAAGTATTCATCCGACAGCCCGTGTATGTACAAAAATTCTGAATGTATCATCTGCACAGGAGCTGGCATGCATCATGGTATCTACGGGCCTTGCACAAAATTATAGTGCAATCAGGGCACTGGCAACAGAAGGAATACAGAGAGGCCACATGCGATTACATGCAAGAAACCTTGCAGTAGCAGCAGGGGCAGAATTTGAACAGATTGACTGGATCGTAAAAGAGATGATCGAATGTGGCGACATCTCCCTTGGAAATGCCAAAAAATTACTGGGGGAAGTTTAAACATCCTATTATATGGCCAAGCTCAAGATATACGGAAATGTCCCAAGTAAAATTTGCCATTCCAAAGGGAAGCTTGGAAGATGCCACCTTCAAAATAATGGAAAGAGCATGGACCAAAGTAAACAGAAAAAACAGGACATATCGCGTCTTTCTAGACGATCCAAGTATAATTGTCAAGATGCTACGACCTCAAGAAATTCCCACGTTGGTATCTGAAGGTCTCTATGATGTAGGCATCACCGGAAAGGACTGGGTAGAAGAGACAAAGTCAGATGTAAAACAGATACTTGATTTGGAATACGGCAAGATACATCTAGTAGTTGCGTTTCCAGACAGATATCGCTACAGAGATCTAGATGCCATGATTGAAGATTATACTAAAAAGAAGAAGACCCTCCGCATATCTTCAGAATATCTTACTACAGCAGCAAAATTTCTAAAACAGTCCAAGATGTACAAAAAATACTATGGTAAAAAAGATCCACTCATAGTCACGCCGTGGGTGAGACTAGGTACCAACAAGTACGTGCAGATTCATCTGTCATTTGGTGCCACAGAAGCAAAACCGCCAGAAGATGTGGATGCCATAATTGATGTGACAGAGACTGGCACCACCATGAAGCAGAACAAGCTAAAGATTACAGACAGAATACTCTCATCTACAGCACATCTTATTGTAAACAAAGAAGCACTCAAAGATGCAAAAAAGCGAGAAAAGATATTTGATATAGTTACATTGTTGAGGGGTGCAGTGCATGGAAGAAAATACCTACACATCTACCTCAATGTAAAAGAGGCAAACCTCAAGAGACTTCTCACACGAATGCCTTCATTGAAAAAACCCACGGTCAGTCCGCTGAGTGAGAGTGGATGGTATGGAGTAAATACCATTATAAAAAAGGAAGAATTTCACAAGCTTTTACCAGTGCTACGTAAGATAGCACAGGGACTCGTGGTACATGAGCCTCGCCAGATACTGGAACTAGAGGAGATAAAGCGTGACGAGGAAAATTGATCAGAACAGTCCTAGTTACCAACGTTGCGCGTACCGCATCTAAACTTTGCAGCAAAGTTACCCAAAAAGATGCAAAATTGGTAGAAAGTATATTGAAAGATATACAAAGATATGATGATGATGCCATACGAAAATACGAAAAGAGATTCAACGGCACAGATCTAAAATCTCTAAAAGTATCAAAAAAAGAAATTGCCACCGCCATAACAAGCATAACTAAAGAAGAGTCAAAAGCCATCAGACTTGCAAAAGCAAGATTAGAAAAGACAGAATCTGCTGTAAAATCAATCCTCAAAATTAGGCCCATATTCATTGACGGAATCAAAATAATCAAGAGATTTCAACCAATTGAAAATGTTGGATGTTATGTTCCAGGCGGTCTAGCAAGATATCCAAGCTCGGCAGTAATGTCTGTAACTCCAGCTAAAATTGCAGGAGTCAAACGTATAGTGGTGATGTCCCCAACAGATCCCGAAGGCAACATTGATTCACTGACAGTAGCAGCTGCTAGCATATGTGGCGCAACTGAGATCTACAAAGTAGGCGGCATACAAGCGGTTGCAGCACTTGCAGTTGGTACAAAATCCATACCCAAAGTAGACAAAATTGTAGGGCCAGGAGGTGCATTTGTTACCCTTACAAAATCCATCATAAACAGGCAGACAGCCATTGATATGCTTGCTGGCCCAACAGAGTTAGGTATAGTTGCAGACAAGTCAGCAAACCCCAAACATATAGCACTAGATCTCATATCACAAGCAGAACACAGCAAAGACACACAATGCTATCTGATCACAGATTCCCCGCAGCTTGTAAAAGCGGTAAAGAGTCAACTTGCAAGCATGATAAAAAATATCAAAAGAAAAGATATTGTAATGCAGAGCCTCAAAAATAATGGATTTGCTGCAGTATGTAAATCACAAGAAGACATGACAAAACTTGCAGACAGACTCGCTCCAGAACACCTACAAATAATGACTGCAGAGCCCAAAAATATAGCATCAAAAATCACATCTCCCGGAATAATACTACTTGGAAAACAGAGCCCATCTTCTGCAAGCGACTACCTATTGGGCTCCAACCACATTCTGCCCACAAATGGATTCGGAAGAACACGCGGGTCACTGTCTGTGCTTGATTTTCTCAAGATAAGTACAGAGGTCACTGCATCAAAGTCTGCTTTATCTAAAATATCAAAACACATGCAGGTGCTCACTACAGCAGAGGGACTTACAAATCATTATGAAGCAGTACGAGGCAGACTACAATGAAAAAAGACTGGTTTGAGAAAAAAGTAAAAAAGTATGTCGCCAACAGAGGATACCAAAAGCCAGAACAGATACACGACTCACTCAAGCTTGACTCAAATGAGAACTATGCAATACCAAAGCAATTCCAACACGATATAATCTTGCATGCCCAAAAAAATGCAGATGTGCGAGAATATCCACTGGGGGGAACAGAGCGACTAATTTCCGCAATAGCAAAATTTACCAGAATGCCATCTAGTATGATAGGTGTTGGCAACGGATCAGACCAGATACTAGATCTGTTGCTTGCAAACTTTGCAACAAGTAAAACCAAGATCTTGACATCAGATCCCACATTTGGATTCTTTGAGGAGAGATGCAAGATATACTCCATTCCACTAAAAAGAATTCCATTTTCAAGCAAGATGAAATTAGATGTCGGCAGATTTATGGAAGAGGCAAAAAATTCCAACATATTATATCTAGATTCACCTAACAATCCAACCGGATTCCAGTTCTCAAAGGCAGAACTACAAAAGATGGTAAAAACATTTAGCGGCATGATAATAATTGATGAGGCATACGGACAGTTTGGTGATCATTCGGTATCTGCCCTTGCAAGATCTCAGGACAATCTAATAGTAGTCCATACACTGTCAAAATCGTTTGGACTTGCGGGATTAAGACTAGGCTACTTTGTCGCAAACAAGCAGTTTGTAGATGTATTCAACAGAGTTCTTCAGTATCCTTATCCACTTAGTACCATCACCATCGAGGCTGGAATACTGGCACTAAAAAACGCCTCACAGATGCGCAAGTCTGTCGAAGTTATAAAATCTGAGAGGAGACGCATCACAGAAGGCTTACGACAATATGATGCATTTGAGGTATTTGATTCCAAGGCCAACTTTGTTTTGTTTGATGCACGCGGCTCATACAGACGAGTGTTTACCGCGCTGGCCGAACAAGGCATCGCAATAAGACAGTTGGGAAAGATCGGCAACCACAAGGGATGCCTGCGTGTTACCATAGGTACCAAAGAGATGAACTCCAAATTTCTGCTTGCAATACGTGATCTGTTGCGATGATACTTGCAAACGCCAGACAAGGCATCTACATAGATGATAAAATATCAAACAGTTTGCCAGAGATCGACGCGGTAATATTTGATTGCGATGGTGTCCTCATAGATGTCACAAAGTCATATGACTTGACAATCAATAACACTGCCTTGTACATCCTCAAAGATGTTGCCAAAATTTCAGACAGCATACCAATCGACTCGGAAATAATAGACGGCTTCAAATCAACAGGAGGATTCAATGATGAGGTGGATTTAGCATATGCCTCAATACTTGCAATAGTTGCAGCAAAGAGATTGAAGAGAGATCAACGGTCATTCATATATGATGTAATTGCAAACGCGGACTCGACTGGAATCTCATCTGTAGAAAAACACATACAGAAATTTGTAGATGTGAAAGATATAATGAAAATATTAGATTACCCAGGACCTCATGCGGAGAATCCACTATATCGCGTATTTGATCAAATGTTTTATGGACCACAGATGTACAAAAAACTGTTTAACTGCAACTCGGAATTTTCCGAATCAGGATTGATTGAAAACGATTTGATAATAGTAAGTAAAGATCTTCTTGATGTGCTATATGGGCGATTTTTACATATTGGGATGGTTACAGGGCGCGGCATAGAATCGGTGCGATATTCCCTAAAAGAATTATTGGGCAAGTTTGACCTGGAGAACTCTTTCTTTCTAGAAGATGAGTCAAGGGAGCTTGCAAAGCCCAACCCCGAACCATTACTCCGAGCCATACGTGGAATGAACTCGCGCTGCTGCCTCTATGTAGGCGACTCGATGGAGGATCTAATTATGGCAAAAAGGGCCACCAAACTCGGATGCAGAACTATTTTTTGTGGAATTACAGGCACAAATAGGAATTCAGGCAGGAAACTTGAGCTATTTGAGCGCAACGGGGCACAACTAGTCCTAGAATCAATCAAGCTGCTTCCGAAGGCATTAAATCTAGAATGATACATGTAACATCCCTATGAGAGCAAGAAAAGCGGTAATCAAAAGAAAGACAAAAGAGACAGATGTGTCAGTGTCTATAAATGTAAATGGAGTAGGAAAGGTCAATTCCAATACGGGACAAAGCTTTCTGGATCACCTAATTACCGCATTCGGTAAACACGGCATGTTGGATCTCAGAGTTACTGCCAAGTCAAACGATGGAATTACCCATCATTTAATTGAAGATACGGCAATCACGATCGGACTTGCAATTGACAAGGCATTGGGAGACAGGGACGGCATCACCAGATTCGGCCATGCTGTGGTACCCATGGACGAGTCGTTGGCTGAAACCACAGTAGATCTGGTAAAAAGATCATACTGTAAGATGGAACTTGCAATAAATCAAAACACGATCGAAGATATGTCAAAGGAGGATCTGGTGCATTTTTTCCAATCGCTCTTGCAGAATCTCAACTGTTGCATCCATCTTGCCATAAGATATGGAGAAAATGATCATCACAAGGCAGAAGCGGCCATTAAATCTCTAGCAGTGGCATTCAGAACCGCATCAACAGAAGACAAAAGACAGAAGGGAACTCCAAGCACAAAAGGTTCAATGTAAATGGTACATCTTGCTATATTCGATTATGGGGTAGGCAACATATTCAGCCTAAAGAATTCCTTTGAGAAGGCAGGGGCCATAGTGGATGTAATTACCACGTTTGATGAACCAAATACATATGACGGACTATTATTACCAGGAGTTGGAAACTTTGATCCTGCCATAAAAAGCATAACTGGTATGTCTGGTGCCGGCTTGAGAGAATATGCAGGTGACAACACGCCCATATTGGGCATATGCCTTGGTATGGAGATCTTCTTTGAGAAGAGTCAAGAGGGGACAGAAAAAGGCCTAGGAGTCATTGACGGCGAAGTGGTGTTGTTGCCTCAATCCATGAAGATACCTCACATGGGATGGAACAGTCTTGAGATCAAAAAACCGGGAAGACTGCTAGAGGGGATAGAGAACGGTTCTTGGATGTATTTTGTCCACTCGTACAAGGCAGATCCCTCTGATCCCAACATAGTCACCGCCGAATCAGATTATGGAATTAGAATTCCTGCCGTGGTAGAGTACAGAAACTATTTTGGGACACAGTTCCATCCAGAAAAATCTGGCAAAGCTGGAAGCATAATTGTACGCAATTTCATCAAGGAGTGCAAAAAGTGAAGATCATTCCAGCAATAGATCTGATGGGCGGGCAGGTGGTCCGACTATACCAGGGAGATCCTCAACAAAAGACTGTATATTCAAATGATCCTGTCGCCGTGGCCGCCAAATGGGAAAAAGCGGGTGCAGACATGCTCCATTTAGTAGATCTGGATGCTGCATTTGGCAGGGGTTCAAACAGGAATCTGTTCAAGGAGATTGTATCTCAAGTATCAGTACCAGTGGAGGTGGCAGGTGGACTTCGAAGCGAGTCTGTTATAGATGAGGTGGCAGTATTTGCCGACAGAATAGTGATTGGTACAATGGCATTCAAAGACAAATATACATTTGAAAAGATCGCCTCAAAGATAGGCAGAAAGAGAATTGTCATCTCAGTTGATCATGTGGACGAACAGGTAGTTGTCCACGGATGGCAGTCAGAAACCGGAGTGATGCTACTTGATGCCATAAAAGAGTTTGTCGAATGTGGATTCTCTGAATTTCTGCTTACCGATGTACACAGGGATGGTACTATGCAGGGACCTGAACTTGAACTGCTTGAAAGTACATGCAATATAGATGAGGCAAACATGATTGCAAGTGGAGGCATATCTAATTTAGATGATATAAGAAGAGTCGGTGAAAAAAACCCGTTTGGTGTGATTTTAGGCAAGGCACTATATGAAAATAAAGTAAGTGTGGAGGAGGCAAAACAAGTATGACGTTTACCAAGAGAATCATACCGTGCCTTGATGTTAAAGATGGCAGAGTTGTAAAAGGGCTGCACTTTGAATCAATCAAGGATGCAGGTGATCCCGTGGAGCTTGCAGCAAGGTACAGTAGAGAGGGAGCGGACGAGTTGGTATTTCTCGACATTACTGCCTCAGAGGAGCAACGTGGAACCATTGCAGAACTAGTCCGCAGTGTAGCAAGTGTGATTGATATTCCGTTTACTGTGGGAGGAGGAGTAAAGTCTCTTGATGATGCACGAAACATACTGCTTAATGGAGCAGACAAGGTGGGAATCAATACGGGTGCAGTAAAGACACCCGACGTGATAAATCAACTTTTGAAGCTGTTTGGAAGGCAATGTATAGTGGTTGCAATAGATGCAAAACGCAACTACAATACAGACCAAAAAAACAACATCTTTTATGAGGACGGCAAGAAATTCTGGTTCGAGATATTCATTTATGGTGGCAAACACCCAACAGGAATTGATGCCATAAATTGGGCAAGAAAGGTAGAAGAACTAGGGGCAGGGGAGATCTTGCTGACCAGCATCGACAAAGACGGCACAAAGGACGGCTATGACATTATACTAACGAAAGAAATTGTACAATCAGTATCCATACCTGTTATTGCCTCCGGCGGCTGTGGAAAGCCAGAAGATATGGCAGATGTATTTATCAAATCAGATGTCGACGCGGCACTTGCGGCATCCATATTTCATTATAAAGCACACGGCGTAAACGGAATAAAGAGATATCTTGCAGACAAAAATATCTCTGTAAGATTATAAGACTGCTCGATGTAACATAAACATGGAAAAATCCGTTGATGATATCGATTTTGAGAAGGGAGGCGGATTGATACCAGTAGTGGTACAGAATGCAAATACACGGGATGTACTGACACTTGCATATACCAACAGGGAATCACTCGAACTGACCAAAAAGACAGGCAACTCGTGGTTCTGGAGTCGTTCAAGAAACAAGCTTTGGATGAAGGGAGAAGAATCAGGTAATACACAGAAGGTAAGAGAGATTCTAGTTGACTGTGATTCTGACGCGGTGATTTACTTGGTGGAGCCATCAGGACCAGCATGCCATCTAGGTAAAGATGCGTGCTTTCACAACAATATGACAGTTCAAGATACTTGAGTCGCATCATAGAATCACAAAATACAACTAGTAGATATTCGGCCACCCTTACTGTCTCAATTTAGCATCATGTAATTGATGCACATTATATGTTGGTGGAAACAAGTTCAAAAAAATATGGAAAAATTCCATGTTTTAGCAGATTTTTTCATCAATTTGAAATATGACTGTATGTTTCATGCGAGTTTGCACCGAATATTACTAAATTTTTAGCTAGAAAAAATTAAGTGATACTTAACTTGATATTAGGATTTTTTATTTATTGTATAACGGGTGGTAATGATCTTGGCAAGAACATCTCTTCAATGCAGAGAATGTAAGAAAGAGTACGAGACTGCATTCAAGTACATCTGCAACGACTGTTTTGGGCCTCTGGATGTAAAATATGACTTTCCACAAATATCAAAAGATATGTTTGCTGGACGCGAAAATACATACTGGCGGTATTTTGAGCTGCTTCCAATAGAAGACAGATCAAATATTGTAAGCATCAATGCGGGACTCACCCCACTTACAAGAGCAGAGAACTTGGGCAGAGTTCTTGGATTGAAGAACCTTTACATAAAAAATGACTCGGTAAATCCAACATTCTCATTCAAAGACAGGCCAGCAGGTGTTGCAGTCTCCAAGGCAAAAGAATTAGGATTAACAGCAGTTGGATGCGCATCAACTGGAAACTTGGCATCTGCAACTGCGGCACATGCTGCAAGAGGTGGATTTCCGTGCCATGTATTTGCCCCAAGTGATATAGAGATGGCAAAGATTGCTCAGGCACTATCTTATGGTGCAAACTACATAGCAGTTGACGGCACATATGATGATGCAAACAGGATAGCGGCTCAGATCGGCGACAGTAGAGGAATCGGCATAGTTAATATCAACATGCGGTCTCACTATGTGGAAGGTTCAAAGACTCTTGCGTATGAAGTTGCCGAACAGATGGATTGGCAGGTGCCTGATCAACTAGTAGTACCTGTAGGTAGTGGAGCAATGCTTAATGCAATATGCAAGGGCTTTGAGGAACTACAGGAGGTATTCCTACTAGATGATGTCTCAGAAATGCACATGATTGCAGCACAACCACACGGATGCGCACCGGTGGTGGATGCCTTTAAGAGAAATAGTACAGAGGTAATTCCAGTAGAAAACCCCGACACGATTGCAAAGAGTTTAGCAATAGGAGATCCTGGTGATGGGAGATACGTACTAAAGAGACTCGAACAATACGACGGAGTGGCAGAGGAATCTGACAATAAAGAAATACTAGATGCAATCATGCTGCTTGCAAAGACAGAAGGCATATTCACCGAGCCTGCAGGGGGAGTAGCGGTGGCAGTGTTAAAGAAGATGGTAGAGCAAGGAAAGATTGACAGAGACGACAAGACAGTCTGTTATGTGACTGGGAACGGTCTCAAGTCGACTGAGTCAGTTATGGAGGTGCTCTCAAAACCCAAGGTGCTCCGAGCAGATATAGAAGAGATATCGGCGGTGGTCAAATAGTTGGCAGACATTACATTTACAATTCCGTCCGTGCTGAATCAGGGAGGTGGCGAAAAGAAATCCGAGATTTCGTGTGGGTCGCTGACAGAGGCATTTACAAAGATTGCCGACATTATGGGAGATGACTTTAAGAGACGAGTATTTGATGGGGAGGGCAACCCGCGTTCTCTAATTAACATATACGTCAATGGCAAGAATGCAAAGTTTGCTGACGGAATGAATACAATACTCAACGACGGGGATGAGGTCTACATACTACCTGCGGTGGCCGGTGGCTCAGAGGAATTATCAAGTAAGGAGCTTGACAGATTCTCAAGGCAGGTAATGCTAGAAGAGATAGGATATAAAGGACAGATACGGCTCAAAAACTCCAAGGCATGTATAGTCGGCACCGGCGGCCTTGGAAATCCCATCATAACTAGGCTCGCAGCAATGGGTGTCGGAACGTTACGTATCGTAGATAGGGATGTGATAGAGCTGTCCAACCTACCTAGGCAGATCATGTTTGATGAAGATGATGTGGGGCAGGTAAAAGTGGAGGTGGCCGCAAAGAAGCTGAGCAAGCTAAATCCCGAATGCAATGTAGAGGCACTAGCAGTATCAGTGAATGAACATACGGCACTTGAAGTAGTAGAAGGATGCGATGTGATAATTGACGCTCTAGATAGTGTCAATGCACGATATGCCCTAAACAAGGCATGTATTAAATTCAAGATCCCGTTTGTTACCGGTGCCGCGGTAGGAGTATCTGGGCAAGCCTTCACTGTAATGCCTGAAACTAGTGCATGTTACCACTGCATGTTTCCCTCACTAGATGAGAACTCGATGCCCACATGTAGTATTGAGGGAGTACATCCTGCAGTATTGTCCGTAATTGGTGGAATTGAGGTGGCCGAAGCCGTAAAGGTACTGCTAGGTAAAAAGCCAAGCTTGTCTGAGAGAATACTTTATGTAGATATGGAAAGCCTTGATTTTGCATCAGCGCGCACCCTCAAGGTAGAAGAATGTCCCGTATGCGGATCAGGTAAAGCAGAGATACAATCCAAAGAAGAGCTGATACTAGAGGAGCTTTGTGGGCGCGCCGGTGGCAAGCGGACATTTTCCATCACACCCACAGATATGTTTGATCTTGATGTGCCAAGTATAACTAGCATTGCAAAGAACAGAGGATATCTGGTGGACAATCAAGGAGAGCTTGGGCTCTCGTTGCGTACAAATGAGATGTCAGTCAGCTTTATGAAGAGAGGTTCGGCAGTGATTGTGGGACCAAAAGATGAGAATGAGGCAGTGTCACTATACAACGAGCTTTTGGGCAAAAAATAGATCTACAACGAGCTGTTCCACAATACAACTTTGGAAATTAACTGTAAAATAATAAAATTAAGATTGTTTGTGGTCAGATTTACGATATTTCCCACACAAGTAATAAAATTGAGATGTAAGAAAAACTCGCTAACAGATATTATAGATACCAAGCTTGACGTATGGACATCATAATGTACGAGTTACACTCATACTCGAGAACTTTGGATCGTAACTTTGTGATAGAAATTTGTTGTCACGCTACTAGAATCACAAAGTGTCGTGTGCTCTCATTTAACTACATCATACATAACTGTCACATATCATATACTCACGATCCGAGTTCGCGCCACACATGTAGTGCGGGAAGTGGGATTTGAACCCACGAACTCCTAGAAGATAGGGTCCTAAGCCCTACGCCGTTGACCAGGCTGGGCGATTCCCGCAACGAGCTTGGCACCATACACAAAGTTAACTGTTACGAGAATTGGTTTTTCTGCAAAAAAGGTACAGTTGCCTTATCAGATAGACACACAGCAATATAGCCTACAAGATAATGGTGATTCCATACAGTGGACAGTCCCAAATAGTCATAAGACTTGAACTCTTTTTTGCACAAACTTGGAAAATGAATTAGATGCTCAAATTAAAGAAAATACATCGCATTTGAGCTGGACCCCATGAATTGAGAGCACTTTTATCACAAAAAAAGATAATATCACCAGTCATTTATTCTCAGCTCTCTATAGTACTGCAAACTCTGCCGGTGGCACATATCCAATTGCTGAATGTAGTCGTATTTCATTG